>JBHIXQ010000296.1:0-4185 GCA_041984705.1 Leptonemataceae bacterium
AGCACCAGATCGCCCATTCCAGCCAGTCCCAGAAAAGTCATGGGATCGGCACCTTTGGCAACTCCCAGACGGCTGATTTCGGCAAGCCCACGGGTGATGATAGCTGCACGAGTATTGTGACCCAGCTCCAGTCCATCCGAAACCCCGGCTGCAATTGCGATTACATTTTTTAGAGCTCCGCCTACCTCTACACCAATCACATCCTGAGTGCGATAGGTTCTAAAGTATTTATGGAAGAAGCAATGCTGCACATGATGCCCTACTTCCTCGTCCTTGGCTGCAATACTCACAACCGTAGGAATCTTTCGAACGATCTCTTTGGCAAAGCTGGGACCGGAAAGATAAGTGAGCTGTTTATGAAATTTTCCCGGTAACTCTTCTTCGAAGATCTCAGAGACCAGGCGCAGGGTTCCTTTTTCGATCCCTTTGGCAGCACTTACCAGGGGCACTCCAGCAGGAAGATCAGAGGCAATTTCCCTCAAAACGCCACCTAGCGCCTGGGAGGGTATGGCCACCACTATTAGCTCGGATCCGCTCAGGGACTCCTGAATATCGGAGGTAGCTTTGAGCTTTTCTGGCAATTTCATTCCGGGCAGATACCGGATATTCTCATGAGCCTGATTGACGGACTCAACAATCTCCGGGTTTCTGGCCCATAGAAGGACATCCTCCCCCTTGTCCGCCAGCACGGAGGCCAGGGCTGTTCCGAAGGATCCACTACCGAGCACTGATACTTTCATAAGCTTTAAATGTAGACATGGAGCCGGGGATTTTCTTTTGTAAAGGTTTTTGCTGATGGAAATCGAGAATCCCCTGGAGGAGAAAGTCTATAGAATCCAGCTCAGGCTGGAAACACTGAACCCGGTGCTACAGATCCAGGCCAGGATGCGTAATCCGTCATTGCTGGAATTCTCATTGCAGGCCACCGAAAAAGAGATCCGGGTAATGGGCAAGACCACCCGGACCGGACATCTTCGAGGAGCATCCTTCCAGGTCACCTTTCGACCAGGACGGGTGGAACACCATGGCATTTACTTCAAGTGCCATCGATTCAAGTTCCGCACCTATCCATTCAAAACATTTGATCTGTATCGATTTCTGAGCCCCTTCCCTTTCGCGCAGCGAATTGCCATGAATCGATTCACAAAGAGAATGCCGCCTGCTTTCGAACACCACGGTAGATATATCTATTTTCGCCCGGCCTACTATGTCCGGATGGTGCCTACCTTTGTCGGGGATTTTCATGTGCTCTATATTCGCCTGAGCGATGGAAATATCGAATTCTTTGTAAAGAGTAACCGACTATTTCAGGCGCTGATGGACTTCTTTGGTCCGCAGTATCTGAGGATGGAATCCATCAACCAGTCCGATGAGGCTCTTCGGCTTCTGATGCAAGAATCCGGTAAATAATCGGCCCTCCATTTTAGAGAAGTTTTCTTTTTTCTGGCCCGGGCGATTTTTGGTGGGCGCTTCATTGTAATATTGCAATATTGCCATTGATATGGGAGCAACCAGGACAGATCTTCATCCGGAGAAATTCAATGAGCTGGGCATGGCCGTGCAGGCCCTGGGCCATCCAGCCCGCCTGCGCATCATTGATATTCTCATCCAACGGAGGGAATGCATCGGTCATATGCTGGTGGAAGAACTGGGGCTATCTCAGCCGACGGTCCATCAGCACCTGAAGAGACTGAAAGAGGTAGGACTCATCCAGGGCTCCATCGATGGGAACCGGGTTTGCTACTGCATAAATGCAGAGGTGTATAACAGGGTCCGGGATTCCTTGATTGCCTTTCTGGATCGCCCCATACAGGAAAACTGCTGTTAAGGAGAAGATCATGTTTCCAAGATTGCATGCATCTATTTATGTTTCGAACCTGGAGCGCTCTGTGGAGTTCTACAACCGCTTCTTTCGCACATCGCCGGAAAAGAAAAAGGCCGGTTATGCCAAGTATCATCTGAGCACCCCGGATCTTGTGTTCTCTCTTGTAGAAAATCCCGAGCGAGTGGCCGGAAATTTTGGACATCTGGGAATTCAGGTAGAGAGCCCCGAACTGCTGAAGGGGATGAAGGAACAGGCCCTGGCTTCGAATGTATTGAGTTACGAAGAAAAGGATGTAGCCTGTTGCTATGCGAAGCAGGATAAATTCTGGGCTGTAGATCCGGATGGCGTACAATGGGAAGTGTACTACTTCCATGAAGATGTGGAGTTTAATGATCCTGCATTCTCCCGGGATGCCGGGGAAAAGGATGCCTGCTGCAGCACAGCCTTCTCTGTGGAGAATCTACTCGAAGCAGCCAGCATTGAGACGCTACCATCGAAAGATGTGCCTTCGCAGTCAGGTGGATCGCAAAGCGATGGGCTTCCGGGCGAAGCAGAAGACAATGAGCCTGTAGCCGCAGGTGCCTGTTGCGAACCTGGATGTTGCGGTAAGTAGATCTAAACATGAAGAAACTGAGCTTTATTGATCGGTTTTTGACTCTATGGATCTTTCTGGCAATGGCCCTGGGCATAGGCCTGGGGGCTGCCTTTCCATGGGCTTCAGATTCGATTCATCGCATGTCCATCGGGGAAACAAACATTCCTCTGGCCATAGGTTTAATTCTGATGATGTATCCACCTCTGGCCAGAGTGGATTATTCAAAGTTGCATCAGGTCTTTACAAATACAAAGGTGCTGTCGCTGTCCATTGTTCTGAACTGGATTGTTGGCCCGGCTCTGATGTTCACTCTTGCTGCAATTTTTCTTTCGGACAGACCGGATTTAATGTCCGGCCTGGTACTCATCGGCCTTGCACGCTGCATTGCCATGGTTCTGGTATGGAATCAACTGGCTGATGGAAGTCCAGAATACGGAGCCAGTCTGGTAGCGCTTAATAGCCTGTTTCAGGTATTCGCCTATGCCCCGCTGGCCTTTCTTTTCTTGAGTGTACTTCCGGGATTTTTGGGATTTACCTCATACCAGATCGAGATCTCAACTTACGATGTAGCTATCAGCGTTGGAATTTATCTGGGGATTCCCTTTCTGGCCGGATTTCTGAGCAGAGTTCTCCTGGTTAAGTTGATGGGCCAACAATGGTACGAAAAGAAATTCATACCAGCAATCTCTCCCATAACTCTGATTGCACTTCTGTTTACGATTATTCTGATGTTTTCGCTTAAAGGCGATCAAATACTCAAACTGCCGGTGGATGTAGCCCGAGTTTCGGTGCCCATGCTTCTATACTTTCTGATCATGTTTCTGATTGCATTTTTTGCGGGCAGGCTTCTGCGAGCGGAGTATCCAGCCAATGCAGCCGTTTCTTTTACCGCAGCAGGAAACAACTTTGAACTGGCCATCGCTGTTGCAATCTCAGTATTCGGATTGAACTCCGGCCAGGCTTTTACCGCAGTGCTGGGACCTTTGATTGAGGTTCCGGCTCTAATACTTCTTGTACAGGCTTCTCTGTGGCTTCGCAAAAGGTGGTATCCAGAATCCGGTCAGGGACTGGCAGAGGGAAATTAAGATGAACTGGGATCAGCTAAACCATCGATACTCTGAAATGGCAACCCTTGCAAGCTACGTTGCTGAGTGGGCCCGATGGAAGAAGCCGGTACAATTGACTTTCGTATGCACCCATAATTCAAGAAGAAGCCAGATTGCCAGGGCTCTGGCGCCGTTCATCTGGCAGACTCTTTCAAACGGAGAGGCAGGACTTTCGGCCAATCCTGGTGGAACCGACGCACTTTCCAGTATCGATGCTTTTAGCGGTGGAAGCGAAGTCACTTCGGTTCATTCCAATACCATCCAGGCACTCCTTCGCGCAGGCTTTAAGTTCGATGAAGGAAAGGGAAAAGACCAGGATGGGTCCGAAAAAGGGGCTGCCGGTTTGGCGAAAAATCCAGTCTATGAACTTCTGGATCCCCTGGATAATCCGCTTTCCCTCTTTTCCAAGTTAATTGATGATAAAGAGAATCCGAGTTCGGACTTTGCAGCGATCATGGTATGTTCCCATGCCGATGAGGCCTGCCCTGTAGTAAAAGGAGCGGAGGTGCGTATCTCACTGCCTTTTGAGGATCCAGGAAAATTCGACGGAACCGATGGAAGCGATGAGGCCTATGACCGGGCCCTGGATCAAATCGCAAGAGATCTGTACTGTATCTTTTCTATGGCTTTGCTTCGCTGAGATCGAGCCAACCTGTAAA
>JBHIXQ010000297.1:0-4182 GCA_041984705.1 Leptonemataceae bacterium
TGTTTGTGACAATATCACCCAGCTGCCCCGTTCCGCGAGTAACAGCCCTGATGAGCTTTCCCTTCTCATAATAGAGTACCAGAGTTGCCCCATCTACTTTCCACTGAAGGTTAATCTTTTCCCCGGTTCTGGCTGTCTTTGTTGCCCAGGCCAGGGCTTCTTCAGTACTGTAGGTATTTGAAAGCGAAAGAATAGGAACGGTATGCTCGAATTTCTCGAAGCCGGATTCCAGATCCGAACCTACCAGTTCTGTAGGCGAGTCCGCTTCCTTGAGCAGTGGATACTCCTGCTCCAATACCTGAAGCTCTTTGAGCATCTCATCGAACTTCTTATCGCTAATCTCGGGTTGGTTTTCTACATAGTATCTGTGCTGATGATATCTGAGCTCGGAGGTTAGCTCCTGCATTCGCTTCTGTACATCTGGATGCTGAGCAGGCAATGCGGCTTTCCTTCTGGAGGCGGACTTTTTGCCGGTAAGCTGTTTCTTTGATGATTTCTGGATACCCGATTTTCGGGAAGCTGGAGATGGTGCAACCCTGTCAGTTTTTGCTTTCTTGTCACCAGAGGTAGAAGATGCCCTTTTCGCGGCTCTGGCTTCCGGGGCGTCTGTCCTGGCCCGGGTCTTCTTTTTGGCAGCTACTTTCTTACTTGAGGCTGTCTGCTTCTTCTTCTTTGCGCCTTTCGCAGTGCCCTTCTTTTTTGAGGAATTTGCATTTGCCATATAGGTTCAGTGAGTGATCTTCCAGCTCGAAGTTGTTTTTGTTTGCTATTTCCAGCTGAATCTTTTCTATCTCCGGCACAACAAATTCTTCGATTCGGCCGCAATCCACACAGACCAGGTGGTCATGATGCTCCCTGGGAGGGATATATTCATAGTACTTCACGGACTGACCAAAGTTGTGCTCGGTTAGCTGGCCGGACTCAACCATGAGCGAAACAATCCTGTAAATGGTAGCTCGAGAAATTTCCCCCTTTCGATCCTTCAAGGCATCTGCCAGAGAATCCACAGTGAAATGGGTACCCAGTTCGAAAACCTTCTCTGCCACAAGAAGGCGCTGATTGGTAATCTTCAGATTTCGCTTCTTCAGAAAGTTGGAAAAATTGGTGAGTTCACGGTGTATATCTGCAGTTGCCGCCACGGGGAGAAATTAATCATTCATACCTGTGCTTGCAATCAAAACTCTTGCCGAATCCGGGCCAGGAAGCCTAAATGGACCATGGAAGAAAAGCGCAAGTTCCCCAGGGCGGACCTGGTCTTCCGAATCGAATACCGCACCCTGAAAGAAGAGCAACCCAGGGCAGGTATGACCAGGGATCTAAGTCTGGGTGGGGTCAGTCTTGAAACCGATGGCCCTCTGGATAAAGGAACTCCGCTTTCGCTTACTTTTTCGTTTCCGGAGCTGGAGGGGACCATCCATGCCACCGGTCGCGTAGTCCGTTCCTGGGAGGACCAGGGAAAACACTATACTGCCCTGCGCTTTACAGCCGTTCATCAAGACGACCTGGCCATATTAAGATCCCATCTGGAACAATACTACGAAGACTGACCCGGCAGTCTTGATTTCGCATCCCGGTTAACTGACTGTATTATTCAACAGTATCTGGATTTGCCCTGGCAGGCAGACTTTCTAGTCTTTCCTGATGACCTCAGTTCCCGGGCGGGTTTTGAAAACCACTGCTGTCTTATCAATCCCTGGAGGCTCGAAAATGCTCGAATCCCGGGTCCGAAACTACCTCTTTTCCGTTCAGAAAAAATCGCGCCCGGGGGGCATCCGTGGATTCACCAAACTCCCCGATTCGAGCGAAGTCATCGGGTAAATCTGATGGGCTGGAAACCAGTAATTCCAGCTCCTCACCGGAGGCGGCAGCATAATTGGGCCCCCTGGAGCTTACCGGAGGAAGCATGGGAAGATTCTCCAGGTTTACATCGAGATTGTGGCCCGAGCTTTCTGCAAATCGCTGGCAATCGATGAAGATTCCATCGCTCAGATCCATGGCCCCGGAAATGGGAAATGCCTGGCTTTGCAGAGCATTTAGCTGTCTGGCTGCCTGGAGATTTGCCTCTGGACGAAGATGCCTCCGAAGCGCCGCCACCTCCAGGCGATTTTCTTCTGGCATCTCGTGTTTTCTTTCATTCAGCTTCGCCAGTTGCATCGGACTGGCAGCCATCTGCTCTGGATTGCGCCATTCAGGGTTCATTTCCAGATCAGCAGGTCTTCCGCTTTCTTCCAGTAGATCGTATCCCAGCCGGCTCATGCCTACATGCCCTGATAGAAATAATCCATCGTTTTGACTGGCTCTTCGGAACCTGGGATAAAGCGCCGGGCCACTGAGCGTTAGAGAGAAAAGATAGCCTCGGGATCGAAAGGTATCTCCTCCTACCAGGCTGCACGGGAACTGCGAAAGCAATGCTCTAAAACTGGAGGCAAATTCTGTGATGAACTCTTCATCGGCCGGCTCCGGTAAT
This sequence comes from Leptonemataceae bacterium, assembly GCA_041984705.1. Lineage (GTDB taxonomy): Bacteria > Spirochaetota > Leptospiria > Leptospirales > Leptonemataceae > UBA3465. The sequence goes on from JBHIXQ010000297.1 coordinate 2,468, forward strand.
CCCAGATTAAGCAGACAGAACTCCGGTTCGCCACCCGCTGCCGTGAGGTCGGAAAGATTTACATGCAACAGTTTGAATGCAATGTCTGCCGGAGTGGACCAGTCCAGTCTAAAGTGGGTCCCCTCGGCAAGGCTGTCGGTGGTATAGAGATAGGGCTGACCACCATGTTCTATCAAAGCGCAGTCATCGGCGCTTAAATCAGGGTTCAGGCTTTGAATGATTCTGCTTTCCAGGTTGGTCATACACTGTCAGAAAAAGGCTGTACTGCTTTTCCGTCAGGTATTTCTATGGGGTGGTGGAACCGGCAGAGGCACGGAGAATTCTAGGGCTTGAGTCCATGGATGAGGCCCTGGACCGCACCAGGTTGCAGAGGGCGTTCCATCGCAGGCTCTTTGAGATTCATCCGGATACTCGTCTGCAGCAGACAGAAAGGGAACCCCCGCGAAGCTCGCCTCGCCTGGAGAATTCACCTCACCAGGTTTCTGCCAACCATCCCTCTAATTCTCACAACGAGAATCGGGATAGCGCCTCAGTAATCCTTCCGGGTGCAGCGAAATCGCTATCTGTAGATACACTGATTGAAGCGCGCAGGACTTTGCTGATTCGCCTGGAAAGAGGCAACGAGAATTTAGAACCGAAGCGATCGCCGTCGGATGGCGGAATTGAATCTGAAAAGTCTGCGGGTCACTCGAGAGCTGGCACCGATGGCGGAGGAAAGCAGACATCTACCGCGGCCTCCGGTTCCGATGGCTACAATCTATATCGCAAAGCTTTGTTTCTGTATTCGGAAGCTGTTCTGGAATACTTCGAAAAAAGAAAACATTTAAACGGCGGCACTGTAAGTGAGCCCACGGCAGAACCTGACGGATTTCGCTCTCGACTGGAGGAGGCCCGAAGTCTATTTGTTCAGGTTCTGGAACGATTCCCCGGAGGAACCTGGACTCCGGATTCCATAGAGCAGATTGCCAGAATTAACGTCTGGCTGAAGCGTGATGGCACCGGTGGAAGCCAGGTCTCGAAATAAATCGTAAAGCCAGAGGAAAGGTAAAGCTCTGGAAAATGAGCGAAGCCTGGTTGCAGCATTTCTATAGATTCTGTCAGGGTCGGATCTAAGCGACTGGATTCGGTTCGCGTACAGAAATGTATCCAGATTGCGAAACCTGGCTGATGCGATGTCATCTGGCATGCCAAAAAGGAGCAGGGATTCTACCAGGACCAGAGCGCCCTCGATAGGATGAAAGATTCTTCTGGCAATTCGCTGCACTGTGGATCGCATGGAGCCAGGATCTAAACCAGGTCGATGAAAGTCTTTTAAGAGCAGAATTCTCAACCGGGATGCCATAGAGGGATTTTTCTTTAAATAGGAGTCCAGCTCGTGGCAAAGAAGTAAAGTATCTACTCTCTTGCAATCCAGGTCGGCTACCACGATTATTGAGGTTTCCTCTCGCATCCCGTCCAGCAGTAACGTGATATCGCTAGCATTTCGCAAATCGGTTCTGGGCGTATAACCAGAAAACAGGAAAGAAGGGAAAACCTGTTGCTATTAAAAAGATATAAATTGATGGTCTAGAGGATAACAAAGAAAAACTTGAGGCACTATGTAAATCAACAAATGCTGAGATATCTGTTTTCAAAAAAATAAACTTTATTCTTACCTGAAATGAAAAAAATAATTGACATATCTGTTCTTATTTCCCCAGAACTACCGGTCTGGC
>JBHIXQ010000298.1:0-4180 GCA_041984705.1 Leptonemataceae bacterium
CCCACCGGTGGATGTGCACTACCATTGCCTGGCGCATTCCATTGATCCAGAAAGACTGCAGATGGTAATTGCCGAATCCGCAGAGCTTCCCGGCCTTGCAGAGCAATACAGACGAAACAATACCCTGGAGCGTCAGTTCGGAGCTTACTGCCCGGAAATGGAGCGTATGATTCATCTCAAGCGGATGTACAATCGTGCCCAGGTAAAGACCTTCGACGATTCCCGAACACTGCCGTTCTCCAAGGAAACTGTATTTTTCGCATCCAGGTCCAAGAGCCATGGCGTATTTGCGATGAAAGCAAATGCTGATGCAGAATTCCCCATGCAGATTGCATTTCCTCTTCAAAAAGGAAAGCAGTCCAGGTCATTCGATTTCACCAAAGGGCCCTTTGATCTGGAATTGATGCGACTGGAAGACGGCCAGAAATTCGAAAGCGCAGGCTCATTTCTGACCCTGATTGGTCGCGGAAATGCGGCCGCAAAGAAATTCAGCAAAGCCAAACTGAAAGATGGAGTATTCCCTCTGCTTTCGGAAAGCGAATACAGACTGCAACAGGTGGTGAATCTATCCAGTCTTGCAGATGAAATCTCCCTGGGACTGAAAGGGAGCGAGTTCGAACAGACCGTGCCCGAACTATTTTCCCTGATGGGGCAGACAGGGCCAAACCTGGACGAAGAAGCTGTACTGGATTTGCTATATCGCATTCGAACCCAGGCCATTCCTGATAATCTGCTACTGCGGATCAATCTGGGGGAAGCTACCAGAGCCCTGCATAGCTACCTGGGATTGGTGAAAGACAAATTTCCCAAAGTGGCCAAACTATCCGAGAAGGTTTATAAGCGCTACAATACGAAAGGACTGAAGGTTCGTGACCTGGAGGCTCTGGAAGGAGCTGTGGCCTTTGACATTTATGCTGTCCAGGCCAGAATCACAATTCTGCAGGCGCGGCCGGTTCATCCGCCTCGCATCGCCATTGCATTCCCTCCGGAAATCGATACTATCAAGGCAGAGCAGAAGGAATACCGAAAGTACCTGAAAGAGCAGAATCGTATTCTGGACAAAGGAGATGAATCTCCTGCAGATCGCGCTACTCTGGAATTTCTAGAAAAGCTTCTAGAAGAAAGACTGCATCTGGCAGAGGAAAGGGAGCGTCTGGGAGATCTACTGTCTGACCTGGATTTGTCCGGGCCTGTGGAAGACCGAGGTGATCTCCCTTTCCACATGAAGCTACCCTACTGGCTGCGAAGAACCTTCGAATTTCTACGAATTCCGGAATTCGTAGAATGGGTGAAGGGTCTTTTTGGTGGCGGTAGCGGACGGGAAAAGGGTTCTCTGACAACCGGAGTGTCTGCCTGGTTTCTGATTCCCATTGCAGCGGTGTTGATTGGCCTGCTGGGCCTGGGGCTAAATTCTGCTAGCGACAAAGGAAACGGCGAAAACTCTGTAGTTTCTATGGTAAAAGGCTGGTTTTCCAGCGATTCCAGTGGCGAAAATCCGGACGGTACCGTTTATCTTACCGATGCCTCATCTGATGGACCTGGTAGTCCGGAAGTGTCCGGGCTGGATCCGGCGCTGAGCATAGCAGCTCCAGGTGGAATTCAAGAGAATCAAAACGTTCCAGGCGAAGAGAATGTAGAAGTCAACGATCAAGAGGTATTCCAGTTCTCGGATCTTCTGGCCCGTAGAAATGGCTTTGCACCTCTAAGACAGCAGAATCCGGATCTGAGAAATCCGGATCTTGTCTTTCCAGGGGATAGATTGAATCTTCCCGATGGACGGATTTTGCAGATCACTCCCGGGGAATACATCTGGGAAATCGCACGGAAACAGTATAGAAAAGACATGGCCAGGCTTCAAATTCTGGATCGCCAGGTTCGGATTCTCGGTCAGGAGTATCAAAAAAAAAAGAGCCTGATGTCCTGAGCCGGATCAAGGCATTAATAAAGGTAATGGATCGGCTGGCAGTGACCGACCGAATGCGAAACCTGAGCGGTGCTACCGCCCGGTATGTTCAGTCACTCTGATTTTCGAAGTCAGGTATTCCCTTGAGAGTTATTTTCAATCAATTGAAGAATGTCGTCTATAAAGGCGCGGTGTTCAGCCAGCATGGAGTACAGTCTCTGGTGTTGACCACTATTGATAAGTCCGGTAACAAGTTCGCCCAGATGTTTTCGAATAATTCCATCGTGCTGGCTGGCTTCGTCCTGAGATCGGCTTTCCGGTTGCATACTTCTAATCATCGGCAGAACCGCGCATTGAAAAGTATTTTTCTAATCCATTCAGAAGTGGAAAGGTGCCTACCATGATTGTTTCTGAACTGGACCGACTGAAGCAGGAGAATGAGAAACTCCTGGAGACCCTTGAAGTAAATCGAGTGGTTTCGGCCAGTTTGAATCTGGAAGTGGTGCTCGGTACTTTGATGGAAAAGGCCAAGACACTTCTGGAGGCCGAAGCTTCCAGCCTCATGATGGTGGATGATGAATCCCAGGAGCTCTACTTCCATACAGTGCGCGGTGAAAAGAGCGATGCCGTTCGAAAGATCCGACTGAAAATGGGAGAAGGGATTGCAGGGTGGGTGGCCCATGAGGGCAAGCCTGTGCTGGTGCCGGATTGTTCCCAGGATCCCAGGTTCTACAAACGGGCGGATCAGCTCACTGAATTTGTTACCCGAAGTATGATGTGCGTTCCATTGAAAGCCAGAAAGCGAATTATTGGCACGGTGCAGGTCCTCAATAAAACCGGGGAGCGCCAGTTCGATGAATGGGATCTGAAGATCTTCGAGGTGATGGCCGATCAGGCTGCGGTGGCTATCGACAATGCACGTCTTCATGAAATGGCCACAGTGGATGCCATGACAGGTCTATATATGAAGGCCTATTTCCTGGCGCGCCTGGATGATGAAGTGAAGCGCTTTAAGAACCAGGGAGTGCCGGTGGCGCTTTTGATGAGTGACATCGATCATTTTAGAAAAGTGAACAATGAATACGGTCACCAGGCAGGGGATGCGGCTCTGGTGGAACTTGCTCAGGTCATTCTGGATACAGTCCACGAACTGGGAGGGGAAGATATGGCCGGCCGCTACGGCGGTGAGGAATTCTGCGTATTGCTTCCTGAGACCGGACCTGAACGGGCCCTGGAAGTGGCAGAAAAGATTCGGAAAAACATTGAATCCAGGCCCATACCGATTGACGGCCACGATGTGCACATTACCATTTCCATCGGAATTTCCTGTTTGCCCCATCATCAAGAGCAGTTACAGGAATCAGAGGACATGGTTAAGTTTGCGGACGAAGCACTTTATATCTGCAAAGACAACGGGCGAAATTGTGTTGCCCTGTACGAACAACGGAATTGAATTAAAGACTATTTTTCTCTAGGAGACAGACATGCCTGATTTTTATCCATTTAGCCAGAAAGGATGCACCACAGATGAAGAGGTCTGGGAGCGATCCGGACGCCGGGGACAGCGAGCTTTTGAACTGGCGGCTATGGGACTGCCCATTGTACCGGGTTTCGTTCTGGATTCCGGCCTTACTCCCAATATGGCCAGTGCAAACCTGGCTCCAATTGTTAAAGAAGGACTGGGTGCCATTGAGGAAGAGATTGGTAGAAAATTCGGCGATATATCCAATCCGCTACTGGTAAAGGTAGTGGTAAGTTCCAATCTGAGTCTGCCCATCTATCCCACCGTATTTAACATTGGCCTGTCTCCAGTGACTATGGCCGGTTTCGCTTCCCTTATTGGCGAGAAGTCCGCATGGTTCGAGTATTGCTATCTACTTAGAACTGCCGGAACCAAGATCTACGACATTGAGGCCGCTCGCTTCGATGAGATTCAGAAAAAGTATCCTGATACTGTAGAAGGGCTGAAATCCTGTGCCCAGGAAATGCTGGGACTGGTGGGAAAAGACAATATTCCGGATGACCCAATTGAGCAACTGGCCGTCATCTGTAAGAATCTGGCGAAACGATACTATGATCCAGAAATGGATTCAGAGGACCCAGCTGCTCTTATTGTTCAGGGAATGGTGTTTGGTAACCTGGGCGAAGACTCTGCCGTGGGCATGTACAATACCAGAAACATCGTATCCGGCGAAAATCAGCTGGATGGTAGTTTCCTTCGGAATGTATATACACTGGAAAAGAAAGGGGAAGATATCCATCAGCTGGATTCTACCT
>JBHIXQ010000299.1:0-4158 GCA_041984705.1 Leptonemataceae bacterium
GGTAATCGATCAGAGAGAAGAAGTGGCTATCAGTCTGGCGGTAGGAATCTACTCTCTATTCGCAGGTCTGGAACTAAAAAAACCGGGCTACGGACCGTATCTTCCGCGTGGACGAAAGCTGGATTTCGCAAAATACGAATCACTTCCTCAGGGCAATTATTTCAAAATCGTGGATAATCGGCCCTGAGATTGAACTTCGGACGAAGTTTCGTGCAGCGCGAACCGAATAGAGTAGCAAGCAATGAGGGCCGGCAGCTTCGTGCAAGCGGCTGCACCGCAAGACCGACCCCGGAAGCATGATGCTGTCTGAAATCGCTACCGGGCCGGTTCAAAGTTCAGGGAAATGGAATTTATGCAGTATCTGAGCCCGGTGGGTTCCGGTCCGTCCGGAAATACATGACCAAGATGACCTCCGCATCTGGCGCAATGAACCTCTGTGCGAACCATTCCATAGGATTCATCTCTACTTTCGCCTACAGCTTCATCGTCAATTGGTTCATAGAAGCTGGGCCATCCGGTGCCGGAATCATACTTCGTAGAAGAAGAGAATAGTTTCTTTCCGCAGGCAGCGCATACATAGATTCCCTTTTTCTTATGATCATGGTACTGACCCGAAAAAGCTCGTTCAGTTCCATGGAGGCGCATTACCCGGTATCTATCTTCACCCAGGATTTCTTTCCATTCCTGGGCGCTTTTCATCACCGGGAATTCCTTATCCTGCATTCCGGCCGGTTTTGCATCGGTTTCACCGGAGCATCCTGCCGCCGTCAAAAATACGACAGAAAATAAGATCAATGAAGCTATTGTCCAGGAAGCTCCCTGAATGGCTGCGAATCTGGTGGGCTCAACGGTTCTGGTGTTCATGATATCCTCTGCCTATGGTTCGCAGAGAATGGGAATTGGTTACTTCCGATCGGGCCCCGAAGCTACTGTCGTGTCAATGGATGGACGAATTCCTTTTTCCATTTCTTTCGGGTTTTCATTCGCAGGCCAATCAGATTGCGACCATTCTGAATCAGCAATGTTCTACTGTGTACCCAGTCTCCGGTATTGATCACCCCAATCTCCGGCATATAGAGAAATTGATGTGTATGTCCGGAAATCAGTACCCGGTCTCCCTGCTGAGTGATTCGATTCAGCCTGCCGTAGTATTTTATTCGCTCTTCGTAATTTGTAGGATCCCGGCCGTTTAGATGGCGGTTGTAGAAGGACTCAGCTTTCCTGAAAAAGCCCGGTATCAAGGAAGCCATCCAGTAAAAGATGCGGACTATCAGAATATCCAGGGCCCAGGTAATTCGATTGTACTGGCCCTGGTGGCCATGGATCACAACCATTTCTGAGCTTTCGAATCGTTCAGCAATGCGATACCGTCTCTTCTCCAGGAATTCAGAGATCTCCGGCGAAAGCTTCATGCTGAAACTTGTGGTGTCGTGATTTCCTACAATAAAGTACTTGATCGCCCCCGGAAGGCATATCGCATCCAGGCTATCGAACAGTTTATTAAACTTCTTTTCGCTGGTTCTCAGTCTTGCGCTGGAATCAAAATACCAGTTTTCCAGAATATCTCCCACCAGATACAGCGAGCGAAACCGCACTCCTCTTTTTCGGAAGCTGTTTAGAACTCTAAAAAGATCCTGGTGATGGTGGTTCTTGATCTTCTTATAGACCAGATAATGAACATCGGACAGAAATAGTCCTTCGTAGGTTTTTCCCTTCTTGAATTTCATCCAATCCGGAATAGAATTGTAGGGGGAGGATCAGGAGGCCAGTATGATACGGTTTTTTCCTGCTTTTTTTGCTTCGTATAGAGCGCGGTCCGCCCTTTCGAAAATCTCCGACCCCGATGTCCCATGATTGGGAAAACTTGCCAGGCCTCCACTACAGGTAACACGAATTCCGTCAAATTCCTCTTTCTCGATTGCTTCTCTGAAGCGCTCCGCCACCCTCTGAGCCTGTTCCGGCGAGGTATGGGGCAGTACAACGGCAAATTCCTCCCCACCAAAGCGACAGGGATAATCTTCCTGGCGTAGAATTAGCTTGAGAATTTGACCTACTTTTCGCATGATCATATCGCCGGAAGAATGCCCGAAGGTATCGTTGATCTGCTTGAAATCATCCAGGTCCAGCACCAGAAGGGAAACAGGCACCTGGTGTCTTTCTGCCCGTTTCATCTCTCTACGTAGACATCGGTCAAAATATCTACGATTGTAGAGCATGGTCAGCTCATCGGTCATGGAATTCTTCATCATCTCATCCACAACAGAGATCTCGATGACAATTGGGTTACGGAGGATCTTGTTCAGATTGATGAAGTAGTCCAGCATCGCCACACGAAAGCCGATGGGCCGCTCCAGTTTTCGCTCCAGGTTTCTGGCATGCTGCAGAATTTCCTTCCAGTGATCCTGGGCAACCCCTGGTTCAAAGCGGTGGTGCAGCAGCACACGAAAGATATCTACATAGAATTCATTGTTGGATTTATCCCGGAGCTCCTCGAATTTCTTGAGAATTCGGTCCTCGCTCAGGGGATCCTCATCCAGGATTTGCCTGATTAGATCCACCAGGTCTGCATTTCCGGTTTCCAGTTCCTTCACCTGGTTTTGAAGGCCAATGATCTCCGCCCGGGACAGCTCCTGGGCCACTTCCTGGGCTTGAATAGTCTGGTCGGCATCCACCAGTTCTCTTCTAGAAAGATCGGTGACCTTTTCGTAAGCACCCAGCAGGGTTTTAAGGCGTTCCAGCTCCTGTTCTTTCTCGCGTAACGCCCGTTCCAGCTCTTCGGAGGACATGGGGTGAAACCCATCAAGGATAGTACATAGGTAAAGAAATTTTCGTAGCAGTCCAAAATTTGCCCCAGAGGCTGACAGAATGCCCCTGAATCGCCTTCTATGGATCTTTGATATGGACGGAACCCTTACCGAAGCCGTGCATGATTTCCAGAAAATCAGGCGCGATCTGGGGCTGGCAGAGGATGCACCCATTCTGGATTCCATCCGAAATGCACCTCCGGAGGAATCGGCCAGACTGAACAAAAAGCTGGATGAAATCGAATGGGAACTGGCTTCACTGGCTCGTCCCGCGGCAGGCATCCACGAATTTCTCATCAATTTGCAGGAGAGGGAATGCTACCTGGGAATTCTGACCAGGAATCGACATGATGTAGCTCTGGAAACATTGAAGCAGACAGGGCTTCATGAGTTTTTTTCTGAGGATGTCATTGTGGATCGCGAAAGGGCTGCGCCCAAACCGTATCCAGATGGAATCAATCTGCTTGTAGAAAAGTTCTCTATGATGCCATCGCAAGCAGCCATGGTAGGGGATTTTCGCTACGATCTGGAAGCGGGCAGAGCTGCCGGTACTTCCACAATTTACATGGATCCCACCGGAGAATTTCCGTATCGAAGTCTTGCCGATGTTTGTGCTCGGGATTTTCTGGAACTGATGAAGCTTTTGCGCAAGACGGATTAATTCAGGATGGTCGGGGCTAATGAAACTTCTACGCGGCTCAGGATATGGACTTCACTTTGCCTGCAAAGATGGAATTTACGATTACTGTAATGGATGACAGGCTCATAAACAATGCTCCCAGAAACGGGCTGATGAATCCGGCGAAGGCGATGGGAAGCAGTAAGATATTGTAGGCGAAAGCCAGGATCAGGTTCTGGATAATCTTCCTTCGGGTGGATCTGGCGATAACTATCATCTTCCATAGATCTCCCAGACGATTGTTTAGAAGTAGAATGTCTGAACTGTTCAGTGCCAGACCGGCTCCTCCTGCGAAGCTGATGCCTGCATCGGCGCTGGCCAGGGCCGCACTATCGTTGATGCCATCTCCTACCATCAGTGTTTCCGTTTTCTGAGAAGCTGATTTTACGAAATCCCGTTTTTGCTCCGGACTCTGTTGAGCATAAAAATCCTGAATACCCAGTTCCTCGGAAATCTTGCCTACATGCTCTGTGGAATCTCCGCTGAGCATGGTCAGTCTATATCGGCTGTCGAACCTGGAAAGAACCTCCTTCGCATCCGGTCGCAATGCATCATGCAACAGGAAAACAGCGAGAATGCGGATGCTTTCGGGTTTAGCGGTGAATAAAACAATGGCAGACTGGCGATTCGCTTCGCATACATTAAGGATCCGTGATACTTTTTCCGCCGGCCCCT
>JBHIXQ010000300.1:0-4141 GCA_041984705.1 Leptonemataceae bacterium
GTTACGAACGTAGACTTGATTGTTTAATATGTAATAAATCTGTATTGACATCTAATTATATATGAATTTAACGATTATTTGCAAATATTTTGGCTGTGTTACTGCAAATCTCACTGAGTGGCCAGTACTATTTCTACGTGATAGTGTATGCGCCACGTAAACCTGACCCAGAGACTGCCCCTGACAGTTTTTTTCAATTTCAGTCATGAAACGAACAGCCTATAATTTCACGTTGAATATTGAAATAAGATTTCTAAATAATGGATTCATATTCTTACCTCCTCGTCGCTTCTGGATTCTCTTAAACTCGTCGTCTGCCAATGTTGTAATCTGGATGGCGCCACGTGCAGGCCAAAGCTAACATCACCAGGAAGAACTTTGAATTTGCCACCGTAGCCCATCCTGCGAGAATGCGAATCGACATCCGACTTCAGAATCCAGGTCCCGAAGCCCCCTTCCAGGTGTACAATATCTGAATAATGGGCTGCAAGCAATTGACCCACCCTGGACAGTATAGCCAGCTCTCCCACATGGCAGCCCAGCAATAGAAGCAGACCGTGGCGGGATGCCATTTCCTTGATCTGGATCAATGGATAGATACCACCCATCTTGGATATCCTCAAATTGAGTGCGTTGTAGGACTTTAGAGCTATTATCGTCTGTGCATCATCCAGGCTTAGAAGTGATTCATCTGCCATCAAAGTGAGACCTGTATGTTCGCGGACCTTCCGAATTGCTTCATGGTCCTTCTCTGCGAAAGGCTCTTCTATGCAAACCGGTTGAAACTCTTTAAAAGAATGCAGCTTTCGAATATGACTTTCATTGTTGAGACAGTACGCCTGGTTTGCATCCAATCGCAAACAGGTCTTTCTGCCAGTAGCCCGGCGAACTGCCCTGGTCCTTTCTATGTCTTTAATTCCATTGAGCTTTACTTTGAGATCTTTGAAGCCCAGGATTCTAGAGGCGGAGGCAATTCCAAAAGCTACTGGCGGATTTACCGAACCGATTCCCGGAGAGTATCGAAGTAGATTTCGCTTTATGGGAAAGAAATCCTCGAAACGGGCGCCAGCCCTTTGAAGGGCACAGTCTGCCAGGGCAATTTCAACGGCTGCCCGGCTGGAGTTATGACTGTGTGATGGCTGGTCTCGGATTACAGGAAATTCGCTGTGAAACCTGGCCAGAAAGTCCATAAACTCTGCTCTGGATGTGAGCGAATCGGGCCAGGTTTGGGTGCTCAACCAGGGAAATACAATGTCATTCAAAAAATCCAGGCAGGATTCCGGAGTTTCCCCGGTTACATAGCTTCTAGGTGAGCCTTCGCCAAAACCCGTATGACCCAGTTCATCCTGTAGCTGAACTACAATGGATTCTGCCGATTTTCGGACACTCAAATTATGCGGATACGGAGTGCGCATTGGTATCCGAATGGAGTATGCTTGATGTAGCCGGATCTTCATGGGTGTACCAGTCCGACCCTTAGATGGTAGCCTTTCCAGCGTAGTTCATGGAAAGCTTGCCAGCAGGGCTCTAAAACAGGATTCTGTAAACAGGAGTCTTTATGGAACAGGCAGCGAAAAACGGTGCAGGCCTGCAGATCTCTCTGGGGGCCGCCATTGACCAGGAGAACCTGGAACTGGAGCAAATCGATCCCCGGCCATTGGTTATTAACGGTAGAAGGTTTCGGTCTCGAATATTTGTAGGAACTGGTAAATTTGCCTCCAATCAGGCTATGCTTGCTGCAGTGCAGGCCTCTGCCACAGAAATGGTTACCGTGGCACTCAGAAGAGTGGATCTAAGCAAGTCCGTGGACGAAGAGGACTTGATCTCCCTTCTGGATCGTGAAAAATTACAATTATTACCCAATACATCCGGAGCCCGGGACGCCACAGAAGCTGTACGATTGGCCCAGCTTTCCCGTGAGATGGGAGGCGGTTCCTGGGTTAAACTGGAAGTTACTCCGGATCCGGTTTATCTTCTGCCAGACCCGGTGGAAACGTATCGAGCTACAGAAATCCTGGTGAAAGATGGATTTACTGTATTACCTTACATGCATGCGGATCCGGTGCTGGCGCTGCGATTGCAGGATGTGGGGGCGGCTACTGTGATGCCCCTGGGTTCTCCTATAGGATCCAACCAGGGAATCAAAACAGAAGAAAGCATTCGAATTATTCTGGAGCAGGCTCGAGTGCCTGTGGTTGTTGATGCGGGTCTGGGGGCTCCGTCCCATGCAGCCCGTGCCATGGAAATGGGGGCGGATGCAGTGCTCGTAAATACAGCTCTGGCTGTGGCCAGGGACCCTGCAAGAGCTGGACAGGCATTTGCAAGAGCCACCACCGCCGGTCGAATGCACTTTCTGTTCGGTACATCCAGCGCTGCTTCTACACAATGGAAAGCCAGCGCTTCCAGTCCGCTCACTGGATTCCTGGATGAAGAAAGCAGGAGTTAAGCATGTCCGATGTAATTATCATTCCTGAAATCGAAGAGCTCATCGAGCAGCGAAAGTCCAGAGCACTTAAAGAAAGACTTAAAGAGTTTCGCCCCGGAGATCTGGCAGATTTAATTGAAGATCTTCCCGACAATCACAAGGCTGTAGTGTTTCGACTGCTTCCCCGGGAGCTGACTGCAGATACCTTTGAGTATCTGGCCTTCCGCTCGCAGCAGCATTTATTGAAGACCCTGGCAAAAAATGAAGTAGCTGCCATTCTTAACGAAATGAAGGCGGATGATCGAACCGCACTTCTGGAGGAATTACCCGGTATTGCAGTTAAGCAGCTACTGGAATTGCTCACTCCGGATGAAAGAATCGTAGCAGTTCAGCATCTGGGGTACCCGGAGGACAGCGTCGGTCGATTGATGGTTCCGGATTTTATCTCGGTTCGGCCGGACTGGACTGTGCAGAAGGTGCTGGATCATATTCGTAAAAACGGAAAAGACTCGGAAAGTATCAACGTTATATATGTAACCGACGATCGCGGTCGGCTGATTGATGATCTGCGAATTCGGGAAATCCTTCTGGCTCCTGCAAGAAAGAAAGTGAGCGATTTGATGGATGAATCCTTCATCTTTCTCCAGGCCACGGATGACCGGGAAGATGCCGTTGACGTTTTCAAGAAATATGATCGTGTAGCTCTTCCCGTAGTTAACTCGGAGAGATTCCTGCTGGGAATCGTTACCGTGGATGACGTCCTGGATGTGATCGAAGAGGAACATACAGAAGATATCCAGAAGTTCGGTGGTCTGGATGCCCTGGAAACTCCCTATATGCATACTGGATTCTTCCAGATGATTAAGCGACGGGTTGGCTGGCTAATAGTCCTTTTTTTTGGCCAGATGTTTACTGTCACAGCTATGAGCTTCTTTCAGGACGAAATCGCAACAGCAGTGGTGCTGGGGCTGTTCATTCCCCTGATCATTTCCAGTGGAGGGAATTCCGGATCTCAGGCCGCGACATTGATTATCCGGGCTCTGGCCCTGGGTGAGGTAGGCCTCAAGGATTGGTGGATTGTGATGCGAAGAGAGATTCTGGCCGGTCTCACTCTGGGTGCAATCCTGGGGTTCATTGGCTTCTTTCGGGTGGTACTCTGGCCACTGTTTTTCCCGGATTACGGTGAGCATTATATACTTCTGGGATGTGTCATTGGACTATCGCTTCTGGGAGTTGTTATGTGGGGAACCATTACCGGCTCCATGTTGCCGCTGGTTATGCAACGGCTGGGATTTGACCCGGCCGCTTCATCGGCACCTTTTGTTGCAATGCTTGTGGACGTAACCGGGCTGGTTATTTATTTCTCAGTAGCGGTCCTCTTACTTACAGGGACCATGCTTTGAGTATATGCAAACCCTGGAGTCATCAAAAAATACAATCTCTGCTATACTGAATCCAGATCTGGAACCGGATTTTCCGGCCCATCCGGAAGGAAAGATGGATCCTGAAAAAAAGGACGCTGGAGGCTTTGCTTCCGTAGCCGCCAGAATCCATTTTCCGGACATCTCGTTGGCCATTGCAAGCCGGAAAGCCGAAGATGTGCAGTCAGCTCTGGATCGGGCCACCTCTCGTCTGCCTCTGGATTTTGCGGATTACTGTGCACTTATATCGCCTGCGGCGGATGCCTTTCTGGAAAGGATGGCTCAGCAAGCCAGA
>JBHIXQ010000301.1:0-4140 GCA_041984705.1 Leptonemataceae bacterium
CAGAAAGCAGGAAGCAAGGATAAGACCGTAAAGTTGAGCAATCTAAAGTAATTCATTGAATTTGAAGGGAGTCCTCGGCATCTGGCAGACAAAGCATCATAAGTCAGTGACGAACACTTCACCGGTATTCGATAGCACCGACCGCCTGTCCCCGGAATGATTAGCGCCAGGACATTATGCCGTTCAAGTTCAAAATAGCGGCTGGCAATCCGCATGCATGAGACGTTGCGAACCAGAATCAGTTACAGCCACAAAGGTTCCGTTCCCGTAAGTTACATCCGTCCAGGGACTCCCTCCTCCGGGATCCGGCACGCTCAGAGCAGTCCAGGTGATACCGTCCAGGGAGGTCATAGCAGTTCCAGAGCTGTCCCAGCCCACAGCTATCAAAAGGCCGTTTCCATCACCGAGCGACAACCAATCAGGAAAGTCTCCTGGAGTAGGCACGGAATTCCAGGCTATCCCATCAAAGGAGTACATAGCCTCTCCCTGGAGTCCCACGGCCACAAAGGTACTTCCATTAAACTCTATGCCCGTGATCAAATCTATTGCGCTGGGACTTCGCTGAGTCCAATTGATTCCGTCCGGGGACGTAGCCACTGCTGGCGATTCAATCCCTCCACCTACAGCCACAAAGACTCCATTGCCGAAGGCAACGTCATACCAGTCATCGGCGAAACCCGGATACGGAGCCGCAACCCAGGTCGCGGCATCGGTAGAGTAAAGGAATTGTTCCGATCCGCCAGAACCTACGGTTACGTAAACGCCATTTCCAAATGCTGTGCCGGACCAGTCCGCGATTCCCGGATCGGTCCTGGTGGTCCAGGATATTCCGTCCAGCGAAGTCATCAGGGAATCCGGGTCAGCATATCCAGTTCCAGAAAACAGCCCGTTAACATAGTCCAGCTTCAGCCAGCCCCCGGAAGGAACAGACAGAAGGGTCCATGAAACTCCATCATTTGATATAATCCCGCGCTGGGATCCGTCCATAGACAGGGCCACAAAGTTATTGGCTCCATAGGATACTGTAGTCCAGGAATTGCTCGCTGGTGCGGTCTGGGCCGTAAAAGAGAGAGGTTCCGATGTACAATCGTAACTGGTACTGGCAAGGGCTACGAAGGCAGCCAGCAAGGTTGGATCTATCGCCGGATCCTCTTCCCGAAGTCCCTGGAAGTAAGGATGAGCCCAACATTGAAGCATAGAGGCACTCAGAATGGACATGAGTAGCGCCGTGCGAATTGAGGCGACTAGATGTCGACGAAACAGTGGTACTATTCGCAAAGTTTCCCGCCTACCATTACCCATAGTGTCATGAAACCAATCCAGTAACGTCTGTCCGCCGGTTTTTCGGTAGAAATCGAAATTCAGGGTCCGAAAATGGCATATTGTCACGAGTTTCCTGGTTTTGGACTGTGCTATTGTGTTCAAAAAAGAGCCAGGCGCCGGTTCGACTGACCCGGAATTAGAGGAACGAACCTTCGCCCATTCCCGAAAAACAGAGATGGACACCGAACGGGAAAACCGAAGGATCCAAAACAGGCATCGTATCCCTGCTCTGCTATGTTATATTTGAGCATCGCTCCGGCGCGGATATCCCATTGCTATCGGAAAAAGCGCATCTCCCGGGAGCGAATCAAAGTGTTTTTCGGGTAATACCGAACAGGGACTTTACCGGCACACATTGCAGAGAGCGGTGCTACTTTCGCCAATGGATAGAGTGACCACCCCCGGGGGACGGAGTTGATGAAGCAATCCAGGCTGGAGAAAAATCCACTGTAGCAGCCGTGGGTGCCGGTCAGTCAGCCTTTTTCGGTTGGTTGTGCAGAATAATGTTGGTTGAGAAAGAAAGGAACGAGAATGGGTTGCCCATTAGTTGTGATGAAGGCCCGGCGAACGTTTTCAGTCAGCCGGACCTCGCTCATGTGTAGAAATTAGACTTGAGAGAATCCTACTGACAGTTCTCTTCCACTTCGGAATCGATGTAACCAACCAGGTCGTCCACAGATTGGACAAATCCTTCCTGATTGCGGCTATTCAGCATAGCAGCAATTTTGTTTACCATTGATGTGAGCTTTCCGTCTTTAATGGCCCGTGCCATATCTTTAAGTGCATCCACATCTTCCTGAACATCTTCAGGGCTCAGCTCATCGTTGTGAACTCCAGTAGCCATTTCATCTAGAGCGGTGGAGAGATTATCCAGCGCCTGACATGCTTCCTCATCGTCGGCTTGAAGAGTCGCCGTAGATAGAACAACAAGGCTCAAAGCCAGGCTGAATGCTAAGATTTTTCGCATTTTAGTTTTACCTCTTGGGTAGTTTTTTTGCTGCCGAATCTGAAAACCCGGTAGCGGCGTAGGCTGCACTCCCAATAAGAATACGTCTACTTTTTTCCGGTGCGAGCCACGAATATTCGCATGATCCGGTATCACGGTATCGCCTTTAACTTCCCCCCATAGAAGTTAGAAAAATCGCCAGCCAAAACAGGAACCGTCTCACAGTCGCCTCCTTTCGAGCTGATAAAACCACCCGGCCAGGTTCCAGAGAAGTGATGAAGAGAAACTCTTATTGAGATTGGATATCGATGAATCCCGATATCCATGAATTCCAAAGAGGTTAGAATTATTGCTCTCATGAAATTACGTCGTAAGAGTCAAGAAGATCTATTCGCCGAACAGAGACAAAAATTCAAATCCGTCTGTCTTAAGTGTCGGCCATGGAATCTCTACAGGGGCCTACGTCACCCACAGGGCACAAATCACATCTTCCAGGCACTTTGCTTGTTTTGGAGGCAGAGTGTTTCGCGAAGAGATCTTAATATGACCCCTTTTGGACCCTATCGATACCATTTTTCTCACTGGTACCTTAATTGCACAGGAATCCGGGTGATCGTGCAGATACCGGCCTGGATGAATCAAGAGCATCCGTAAATACTGCAGCCCTTCTTGCGATCAGCGAAGAAGATCATTACACAAGCGGAGTACCGTATATGCTAAAGAATGTTTTTAAAGGTATCCTCATCGGTTTTACACTGATTGGGTTGGGCGCACTGCTTCCTGCATGCGGCGAAAAATCAGAAAAGATCCGAATTGGCTACAGCGACTGGCCAGGTTGGGTGGCATGGGAAATTGCCATTGAAAAAGGCATGTTTAAGGAGAAAGGAGTGGATGTCGAATTCGTTTGGTTTGATAACTATGTAGAATCCCTCCAGGCAATGGATGCCGGTAAACTGGATGGAAATTGCCAGACCTGGAACGATACCATCTTCTCATTAGCAACTACCGGAGCCCCTATGAAGGCAGTGCTCATCAACGATAACTCTGCCGGAAATGATGGGGTTGTTGCAAACGGGATTACCTCCCTGAAAGATCTGAAAGGCAAAACAGTGGCAGCAGAAGAAGGAACGGTGAGTCACTTTGTACTTCTGACGGCGCTAAAGAAAGCGGGCCTATCGCAGGATGATGTTGAATTCAAGAATATGTTCGTTCCTGACGCATCCAATGCAGTAACCCTGGGCAATGTATCGGCGGCAGCGTTATGGCAACCTTCCCTGTTCAACGCGATGCAGGAAAAGGGTATGAACCTACTATTTACTTCGAAAGAAATGCCCGGACTGATTCCGGATATGCTGGTCTTTCATGAAAAAGTAACGGCCGAGCGAAAAGAAGACATCCAGAAGATCGTAGAAGTCTGGTTTGAGGTCATGGAATTCATCGAAAACAATCCAGATGAGGCCTATGCGATAATGGCCAAAAAGGTGAATCAAACTCCAGAGAACTACAAGACCTTCGTGAATGGAACGCGATTCTTTACTCTGGAAGACAATCTGAACGCTTACGCAAAAGGAAGCGACGATAGCAGTCTGTACGGAAGTGGTGCAACCATCGCCAAATTCTATACAGAAGTTCCCGCTCTCAATATTACCGAGGCTCCGGCCTTTGAAGCGGCTATCGACGATAGTTTCGTAAAAGCAATAGAATAAGCAAAAGAAATCTAAATGTAACGGATCCGATTACGGATGGAAAGCGTGCGGTGCGATCCGGGGCTTCTGAGCAAGACTGAATAGGCAGAATAAAATGAGAATTCTGGAACTACGGAAGACTATCCCGGCCCGCACCATGCAGATATTGACTGTCTCTGGTTTTGT
>JBHIXQ010000302.1:0-4136 GCA_041984705.1 Leptonemataceae bacterium
CATCCTTTTCTATGCGAGCAAAGCAGCGATCTACTGCCTCCTCATCTCCTTCCAGGATCTGGTAGAAAATGTTGCGAAAACAAAAGAGGGCTCCGGTGAGACCATCTCTTTTGTTATTACGAACCGAAACTTCACTGATTGAATCCAGGTCATCCAGAGACAGCGGACGACTAAAGTTTGATATATAGGTAATTCTCTTCATAGCGCTTTGTCCAGATTTTAGGATTGGGGCTTCCCGGTCAACAGACGAGACATCCATACATTTCTCATGCACTGCACGGGAGTACACCCGAAGTACTATCCGTTGGGGTTCAAACGTCTGTAAATCGCATCCAGGGTTTCGTAGGGCCAGTACTGATTGGCCTGCTGTCTTAGAATAGATCCATCCTCATTGGAATACCCATCGCCCCTCAATACCGAACGCTCATCGCCTGGAGTCCTGTAAATGTTCAAATAGAAATTACTATTGCCGCGAATCACTTCTTCCCTCCATTCAGCGCCTATCGCGGAAAAAGGACCAGACAACCGCTGAATTTTATTGCCATCCATGTATTCCAGAACAACCTCTTTGCCAAATTGGATGCTCAGCAGATGGTATCTGCATTGGTTCTTTCTAAACCTGAAATTCAGAACGGTAACTATAGCAAAGAGCAGCGCCATCGCAATGAAGAAAAATGAATCTGTAAAATAAGCCAGGGGCACCATGGCTATGGCAGGCAGAGCCGTACTACCCAGAGCCCATGCGAATCCTCCGGATAAGATCCTGCGAAACAGGTCAGGACGCTCCTGGATCCGAAAGTCATTTCTGCACTCACCGACCTGGGTTTCGCTATCGGAGGAGGATCTGTGAATGTCTGACTCCGCAGGTTTATTTTGAACTTCCGGCCCTGGCCAGCATAGATAGACAGATACTAGAAAGAAGAGAGTCCAATGGGGAGCAAAAAGGCCCGGCTCTTCACAATGGCCCGTGAATTCCGTATCGCAAAACGCAGACAAAACCAGACCGTAGAGTAAGAAGTTACAAACAGCAAAGACCATGATCAGAAGAATGAGAACCCGCATAGCAACAGGCCCCAGACTGACCAGGAGCTGAAAGCCCCTCGCCCGGATCACGGGGGGACTATTTCGCAGCCGGTGGTGAAAAAGGAGAAATGCCGCTACAAATGTAAGAAGGGACATTATATGAAGCGATGCAGTCAGAGCGTTCCCCGGAGCGTTCCATGGAATAAAATGGAGATCAGGGAAACCGGGCAGGCATCTGAACAGGCAGGAAAGATATACCAGTACTGATATCAGGGCTCCGATACTACCGACCCATAATAGAAATTTTCGAAGCGCTGCCACTTAAGGCTTCAATCCGGGAAAGGCCCTGGCAAGGCGAGTCCAAAAAGAAAAAGGCGCGACTTTCGCCGCGCCCTTTGAGAGAATCCGCCCGGTCTTACGGCCTCTATGATGACGCTCAGTATTCTCTACTTTAGCATCGCATCCATGAGGCCGCCACCGAAGCGGCGGATGGGAGAAATCTTACATCATTCCGCCCATTCCACCCATGTCGGGCATTCCTGCTTCTTTCTCTTTCTTGGGCAGATCGGTGATGCTCACTTCTGTAGTGAGGATCATTCCACCAATGGAAGCTGCGTTCTGAAGCGCACTTCTTACAACTTTCGCTGGGTCCAGAATTCCTTCTTTTGCCAGGTCCTGCCATTCCAGAGAAGCTGCATTGAAACCGATTCCTTCTTTTTGCTCCAGAGCCTTTTGAACAATTACAGTTCCTTCCAGACCTGCATTGTTAGCAATGGTGCGAAGAGGAGCTTCCACAGCTCGAAAGATGATGCTTGCGCCAGTGGCTTCATCGCCATCCAGCTTCAGGCCTTCGATTACGTTGCGAGCGCGAAGCAGAGTAGATCCACCGCCAGGAACAATTCCTTCTTCTACAGCGGATCGAGTAGCAGACAGTGCATCCTCTACACGGGCTTTCTTTTCTTTCATCTCTACTTCTGTAGGAGCGCCCACATAGATTACAGCAACACCGCCGCTGAGCTTCGCCAGACGCTCCTGCAGCTTTTCGCGGTCGTAATCGCTGGTAGTATCTTCGACTTGCTTCTTCAGCTGGCTGATTCGGCCTTTGATATCGGAGTCCTGACCAGCACCTTCGATGATGGTGGTGTTCTCTTTATCTACAGATACTTTCTGAGCTTCGCCAAGATGGCTTACATCGGCGTTTTCCAGCTTCATTCCCAGGTCTTCAGAGATAACCTGTCCACCGGTAAGGATAGCGATGTCTTCCAGCATTGCTTTTCTGCGATCGCCAAAGCCTGGAGCTTTGACTGCGCATACCTTGATGGTCTTTCGCAGGTTATTCACTACCAGAGTAGCCAGGGCCTCGCCTTCTACTTCTTCTGAAATAATCAGAAGAGGACGGCTGGACTGAGCCACTTTTTCCAGAACTGGCAGAAGCTCTCGCATGTTGCCGATTTTCTTTTCATGGATTAGAATGTAAGGATTCTCCAGAGTAGCTACCATGGTCTCGGGATCAGTTACGAAATAAGGAGACTGATATCCACGATCGAACTGCATACCTTCTACAACATCCATGTAGGTGTCGATGCCCTTCGCTTCTTCAACAGTGATTACACCGTCTTTGCCAACTTTCTCCATTGCATCTGCAATCAGAGTTCCGATTTCTTTATCGTTGTTGGCAGAGATGGAAGCTACAGCAGCGATATCGTTCTTGCTGGATCCAACTTCTTTGGCCTGCTTTCCGATTTCTTCGACAACCGCTTCAACAGCTTTGTCGATTCCTCGTTTGAGGCTCATGGGGTTGGCGCCTGCAGTTACGTTCTTCAGACCTTCTTTTACGATTGCCTGAGCAAGAACGGTTGCAGTGGTAGTTCCATCACCAGCTACATCGTTGGTCTTGGTAGCTACTTCGCGAGCCATGGAAGCTCCCATGTTCTCATACGGATCTTCCAGTTCTACTTCTTTGGCTACAGTTACACCGTCTTTAGTTACTGTAGGCGCGCCGAATTTCTTATCGATTACTACGTTGCGTCCACGAGGACCCAGAGTAGCCTTTACAGCGTTTGCCAGTTTGTCTACACCGCGGGCAAGATTCCTGCGGGCTTCTTCATTGAATTCTAGTTGCTTTGCCATTTTTATCCTCCGGATCAGGAGATGACCGCGAGAATGTCGCTTTCTCGAACGATCAGGTACTCTTTACCGTCTTGTTTAATTTCTGTGCCGGAATACTTTCCGTACAGCACTCGATCCCCTACTTTCACCTCGGGGGCGATGAGCTTGCCATCTTCAGTCTTGCCAGCTCCTACAGCTTCCACTGTGCCCTCTTGAGGTTTTTCTTTGGCCGTATCCGGCACATAGAGAGATCCGACTTTTTCTTCCGTTGCATCTTGGGGTTTGATCAGAACGCGATCTCCCAGTGGTTTGATTGCCATAGTCGTTTTCCTCCTGAAAAACCATTAGCAGTTGATAAAATAGTCTGCTAATCGATTCGCTAAATAAAGGCAACTAAGCAGGCTGACAAGCATTTTTCGCAAAATTTTAGCAGAACACCCCTCCGACTGCCAGAAATCGAATAATGGAAAGGGATGTGACATTGGGGTGGATTATGTCACATCTGAGGGTTCCCACCGGGCCTCAATGTCGCATTCTCCGCTGCCTGGCGACTGACAGCCTGCGCTGCAAACGACATGGGCGTAGATTATGGCGTACCCAACCCGCACACGAATCCTAATGCGGCGTAAAGCGACATTGAGGCGGACTATGTCGCATTCTTTGCATCCTATGATTCCTGGCTGCCAGACCCAGGGTCCCAACCAGAGCCGGATTACATCACTTCCCCGGATTTTTCGCGCCCCACACATAGCCCATCACGAGAGTTTGCTGCGGAATTTGCCTCTTCCTGACCGCAAAAAAATTGGAATCTGAGCCAATCCATCCCCGCGGTCTTGCGAAAAAAGATTCCCTTCGGCGAGGCCCGCCCCAATTCCAGCCGATGAAACCCTGGTTGCTTTGCGGCCTAACAGTCCTGTGTATGATGACCGGCCTGAGTTGTCAGGCCAATCCATGCAGAACGGACGACCCTTCCTGCAATGTGGGGCCGGCCCTGGAATTACTCC
>JBHIXQ010000303.1:0-4130 GCA_041984705.1 Leptonemataceae bacterium
GTGCCATCTCCAGTGCGATGGGTCCCCCGTA
This sequence comes from Leptonemataceae bacterium, assembly GCA_041984705.1. Lineage (GTDB taxonomy): Bacteria > Spirochaetota > Leptospiria > Leptospirales > Leptonemataceae > UBA3465. The sequence goes on from JBHIXQ010000303.1 coordinate 32, forward strand.
GGAGTGACCTACAACAATGGCAGGCTCCCTGGAGAAATGCAGCAGTACCTGAAGCGCAGCGTTCGCCTGCTGCTTGAGATTTGGAAGGGATTCCAGAGGTTGGCTGCCTCCAAATCCAGGTCGGTCAAATAAGATTAGCTGCAGATCCGGTAAGTTTGGTATAACATCCAGATAGTTATCCCAGCTTCCCGGAGACCCATGAATGAAAAGTACAGGCGGGGCATCCGATGGGCCCACGGCCAGAGCTTCCATTGTATAGCTTCGAAAGGAGACTCTGGCTTTTCGGATGGTTCGGTTTTCCAGGACTGAGCTGATTTGCTCCGGGCTTCTTTGAAAATCGACGCATCCTGAAATCAGATAGGTTAGCAGGAAGACTGAAACAAGAGCAATCGTAGATCGCAAATGCCACAAATACCGGGATATGCGAAGCGGTGAGTTTCGAATTTTCTGGAAGAGTCCTTTGATGTTTTCAGTATACCTCTTGATTCCAGATGGTTTTCTCCTTCCATTCCTGCTTGGTTTGATCCCAGCTATCCGGTCCCACAATGTCGCGAAATACATCTTCTATTCCCTTTTCCATGCCCTTGATTCCGCAGATGTAGATCAAGAAGTTGCCGCGTTTGAGGGCCTCCTCAACAGGTCCTGATTCCAGGCGAAAGCGATCCTGAACATGCATCTTCTTGTTGGGGTCCTGCCGGGACAGAGCTGAATGAATCAGATTCTTTGAGTTAACCAGGTTTCCCAGGTCATTATTTATATCATTGTAATATACATGATCCTCTGTTCGGCGACTACCGTAGTACAGAACGATATTCGAGCGCTCTTCCGGAGGTAATCCCGCCAGTCGCATAAAGAATCCCCGGAAAGGGGCAATGCCGGTACCTGCTGCGAAAAGCAGTAGATCCACATCTGGATCACGGGGCATCACAAAACGTTTTCCGTTGGGGCCGGATATCTTAACTTTATCCCCGGGTTTGACGTCGCACAAATAATTAGAACAAACTCCGTAAAAGGTTTCTTCCCCTTCTTCGAATACCACTCGCTTAACGCATAGCGCTACATGAGACGGGTTTTCTGGCTCACCCATGGCAGGGCTGGCAATCGAATACAGTCTCACCCGGTTGGGTTTGCCCCGCTCATCCTCTCCCGGTGCTATCACACCCATGGACTGACCTTCCAGGAAACGATAGTCTGTGCCTTTTAGATCCAGGACAATATGACGAATCTCTTCGGAATAGTCTTCTGGAGTTAATCTGCTATTTTCAATCACCGTAACTTCTACCGGCGATGAAGGTTTGTAGAGCATGGGAGGGGCTTCCAGACGTTCCAGCGGGTTGCGATTTGTAACCGGTTCCATGAGAACGGACTATTCTATGGATTTGTCTGTCGGTCAAGTAATCCCTCCATTTTTGGTTGAAATTCGCAACCGGCTTTCGAATCTGCTACTCAGATGATTCAGGTATCCGGTCTAAAGCGTTCCTTTGGAAGCTTTGTTGCAGTGCGGAATGTTTCCTTCGAAATACAGCCTGGCCGCGGAGTAGTGGGTTTGCTGGGACCCAATGGGGCAGGGAAAACCACAACCATGCGTATGCTGGCCGGATACATCAAGCCTGATGAAGGCAGCATAACCGTGGCCGGAATTCAAGCCCATTCGGAAGAGGATAGGCAACGAATCAAGACCCGGGTGGGTTATTTACCAGAAAACAATCCTCTGTATCCTGAGATGCTGGTTTCGGAATACCTGGAGTTTATGGGCCGTTGCCGGGGCATGGAAGGAGAGGCCCTGCAGGCTGCCGGCAGACGAATGATCCAGGAACTGGATCTTGCATCTCATTTCTATACTCCTATTGGCCTGCTTTCTCGGGGCTTTCGACAGAGAGTGGGACTGGCCGGTGCACTGATTCATGATCCGTCTGTTATTATACTGGATGAACCCACCGGCGGACTGGATCCCAATCAGATCGAACATATTCGTAGTCTAATTCGTAAGCTTGCAAGTGAGCGAACGGTGCTGCTTTCGACACACATACTGCAGGAAGTGGAAGATATTTGCGAAAGAGTTATCATTATTCATGGAGGCGAAGTAGTTGCGGATCAGCCTACCCACGAATTAAAGCGAAGCGAATCCATACAGGTAGTTCTAAAAAAGGACCAGGCTTCCATTCAGTCCATGCACACCGAGCTTTCTGCTATCCAGGGCATTCAATCAGTAATGTTTTCGCAGCAGGCAGGGGCCCGGCTCATAGACCAGGTTGATTCTGATTCGGCGGAAGACATCACCGATACCTCCGAGCTTACTGAGCTTTCTTCGCAGGACCGCCTGGCGGATGCAGATGGATTTCATCCGGTGGAGCTTCAATTCGCCGATAACCCGGAGCGACTGCTTCCGGTGCTCCTGGAAAAAGGATACACAGTACGCTCATATTTTCCCGGCCGGCGTAGTCTTCAGGAGATCTTTCAGGAGTTAACGCACAAGAGATGAGAAATATCTACCTGCGAGAAATTCAGAACTATTTTAACACCCCCATTGGATATGTATTTGCGGTAACTGCATTATTCTTTAACTTCCTGTTTTTCTTTACAGGCTTTTTTCATATTCCCGCCTTCTGGGAAGCGAAAGTGGCCAGCGTTCGCTCCTATATGGATCTGTTGCCACTGACATTCATTTTGATGGTGCCAGCGGTCAGTATGCGTATCTGGGCAGAAGAATACAAAACAGGTACCATTGAGTTGCTATCCACCTTACCCATTCGCACGGAATCTATAGTGTTGGGAAAATTTCTGGCCGCCTGGACTTTTGTAACTGGCCTTGTGCTGGCATCCCTTCCGCTCACTCTGGGAATCTGGTGGATTGGACATCTGGACTGGGGTAGTACGGTCGCACTGTACTTCGGTTCTATTCTCATGGCCGGCGCTTACGTAGCTCTGGGAATGCTGATTAGTGCCTTTACCAGAGAGCAAATTGTAGCATTCATTCTCATTTTCTTTGTCAGTCTGTTAATCTATCTGGCGAATTTCTATGTGGTTTCCAGACATCTTTCGCCGGTTCTGGCCAACGTAGTTTCCTTTTTTACCCTGAGTGCTCATCTAAATAGCTTTGCCCGTGGAGTGATCGATCTGGGAGACACGGTATATTTCCTTTCCTTTACAATTCTAATGCTGGCCGCCAACGTCCAGGTTCTCAGGAGTCGCACATGAAGGCTTTCTGGAGCACCATCCAGACCTGGCTAAAGAGCTGGAACCATGATGTTCGCTTTATTGGCATCAACGCCATCCTGGCTTTTGTCCTGATCAATCTGGTGGCTTCGCAGCTCTATCTACGCTGGGATCTTACTCGGGATCAGGTGAATTCCTTGAGCGAAAGCTCGCACCAGGTGTTTTCTGAATTAAAGCAGAACGTTATTGTGGAGGCCTACATTAGCAGAGACGTCCCTGGAGAAATCCAGGCAATTCTGGATCCGATTATCGCACAATTGCAGCAGATGGATCGAGTGGGCGGGTCCAGACTGGATATACAGATCTATGATCCCAGCACCGAGGAGTTGAAAGATCGGGCCACATCCAGAGGAATCACAGGTCAGCCTGTGGGCCAGTCCACAATGGAAGAAACCAGTGTGCGTCAGGGATATTTTGGCATCTACTTTCAGGCAGGGGAAAAGTCTGCTTTGCTGGAGTTGGCTCAGGGTGGAGCCCTGATCGATAACTTTGAATATGCATTTCTGCGAAGACTGAAGGATCTTACCGAAGAGCCTGGACCCAGTGGAATTGGATACTTCAATGCCCGTGGAACAGCCCAGACCTACCGACCCAGAAGTCTGGAAGAGTACGGAAAGGATAACATCTACTGGTTTCGCATGCTATCGGAAAACGACATTGGTCCCTGGATGGATGTTGTAGCCGGGGAACCGATTCCGGAAGATGTGGAAACGCTAATAATCGTTGGATTGCCCACTCTATCGCGGATGGATCAGTTCTTTTTGGATCAATTCCTGCTTCGCGGCGGAAACCTGATCTTTATGGCTTCTCCTTTTGAATTCTCTCTTCAAAGCGGAGGCCCCATGGCTCAAATGGGCATGGGCAATCGCGCCGGAATGGCCAG
>JBHIXQ010000304.1:0-3886 GCA_041984705.1 Leptonemataceae bacterium
CATCGGCTGGCTTCCACGAGAATTCATGGGTGCAAGCATGATGGCCCCCAGATGAAGTGCCAGCAGCGGAGCGTCGGTAAAGAACTGAATCCCTGGAGTATGATCCCAGGCGCGATAGATCACCAGGAAATGTAATCCCAGGGTAACAGGGATGGCAGAAGAGGCCAGCTTGCTCACGGAAAGCCCATGTCGTCCCAGCAGAACTAGCAGGGCCAGCGCCGAAAGATAGAACTCGGCATTTGGCTGATTTCGAAGCGAGACACACACTAGCGCAAAAAATATTCCTGCAAAGATGCCCGCCAGAGAGAAGTGGCTTTCAGCCCTAATCCATAGACCGGCGTCCAGACGCGTATCTTCCGGATCAATCTCGGCAAAACCGGGACCAGCGTTACTACCGGATGATTCGCCTTCGCCTTCCAGGGGGAATTCAGAGACGGCGGTATCGCCGTTACTATGGGTACTATGGCCTGCCTCGCGGTAATTCGCTCGCGTCCGGGTCCAGTCAAACCAGAGGTAAGCCAGGGCCAGAATCATGGATGCCAGAAGAATACCGGATGTATGAAATGCTTCATCCGAAGACATCTCTGCAAGAGAAATTGCTGCGATAGTGAGCCAGACGAAATGTAGCAGTATCAATCCTATTATCTTCAGGATTTTCGCTCGATCAAGGCTGGAGGCCACGGAAAAGGCCAGGGACAGAGCAGAAATAACCAGAGTGATGGCCAGGGAGTCCCATTGCCAGCGGTTCAGAGTCAGGGCTCCTAGAATCAAAATAAACAGGGCCATTATAGAATCTGTATGATAGAGCCAGGAGGGACCGGATTTTTTGCTCCGTGCAAGCAGATAGACGCCCAGGCCAATGGCGAAGAGTAAGAAGGAGTTGTACTTTGAGCCAGTGCTGTATAGCGCGAATCCCAGGGCTGCAGTGGCCCAGGTCACAATGTGCGAAATGAAGGGCCAGTGTTCGAATACCTGATTGCGATAACGACTTCTATAATGCAGCAAAAGCCCCAGAGCGGTAACGGCAGCAGTGAAGCCCAGACCCAGATATCTTATGGTGGGATCTATATCTGTGGCAGGGGCTCCGTAATGATATCCGTAGACCATGGAGGCCAGCAGGAAAACAGAAACGGCCTGCAGTAGATGGAATTCCCATTTCGCTCTGTAGGACAGGTAGGTACTGAAAACGCTTATCCCGCCGATAATCGAAAATAGTAGGGGACTCTTGGGTAGTATCAACAATGCCAGGATACTGATGGCTGTATGAATGGAAGCGACGGTCTGTATGGAAGACCACCAGGCCAGAGCCAGGTTGGCCGCCACGCCAATCAAGATGACTGCCAGTGCCAGATTCTCATCCTGGATCCATCGCATGGCAGGAAACAGAGTAGAGCCCAGACAGGCCAGGAGCAGCACAGCTCCGGAACCAGATCGCAACCAGTATGCCAGAGGTCTCCAGTGCTTTTGCCTCGCCAGGTAGAGGGAAAGCCCAAACAGTCCCGCGCCGATGCCCAGGACCATCAGGAATCGAAGGAACGGCCCCATTTTGAGTGCTGCATAGATACCAAGAAATCCTACTCCTACCACGAGAATGATAGTGCCCAGGATTCCGGTCCAATTTTCGGCCAGGGCCTTCTCCAGCTTCTGCCAGCCTTGCTGCGCCACCGATGGAGCTATGGATTCCGGAACGGACTGGCGGATAGAACCTGAATCCATCTTTCGCGCTGCGGTAGGTTCCTTGACTTTTGCCTCGTCTGTACCTGTATTTGCCCGGGCCACTTCGCCGCTGGATTCTTTATGTGTGCTCTGGTGGCGGGTAACGGAAGCGGCAGTATGACTGCTTTCGGGCCATCTTTGACTGGTTTCGAATTGTCCAGGTCCAGCGGATTCGGTGACACTGGCTGGTTTTTCCTGTGCTGTGCTTTGCGAAGGTTGCGGGCTGTCCTGTGGGGCAGCCCGGAATGCCTCATAACTATCCGGAGTATGTCGCGGGACTACCGGGGCTCCAGTAGATTCCGCCGGGGAGCGATTTTCTAATTCGCGGATTCTTCGCGATAGGCTACTGACTTTGATCAACAGATAGATGGGTAGAAAGAAAAAAAGAAGGCTGAGGATAGAGCCCAGTGTTACTAGAAAGAAGATTATTATATCAGTCATGGCAGGCTTGCGGCTAAAAGGCCGCTTCTATGAGACGATCAACCTGTTCATAGAGTTCTTCATTTGATGAGTTATCCAGGACAATGATAGTATATCCCTGTTCGAGATCGCGAATGAAGTAGGTTCTGAATCCCGTCCATGAGCCCGTATGAAAGACCAGTCCTTCTTCCGAGATTTCCCATCCGTAGCCGTAATCAATGCTTTCTCCATTGTTCAACTCTCCCGGCTTCACTGCGTCGTCTGCCAGGTCGGTTTTTAGCAATTTCCCATTCCGCAGAGCCTGGTCAAATTTCAGCAAATCCTCGGCGGTGGAGCAAATATTTCCATCGCCATAAATACCGTCCAGATACTCCACATCATGAATATAGGGCCTATCATCCTCTATATAGAAACCCAGGGCTTTGTTGGATGGCTGGTTCCGGCCCACGCAGACTGTGGTGAGATTCATCCCCGCAGGTTGAAAGATCCTGGATTTTAGAAATTCTGGGAAACTCAGTCCACTGACTTTTTCTACAACATCTGCCAGTATCAGATACCCTGTATTTGAATAGCTGTACTCGGAACCTGGAACAAACTGAAGCCCGGGCTTTAGCTCTGTGAGCATTCCGCGAATGTCTGCATTATCTATAAATTCTACGACTGTTTCCTGTTCGCTTTCGGAAAAGTAATCCTCGGAAAGATCTTCGTAATCGGGAAGTCCCGAAGTATGATGAAGAACCTGCTCAATCGTAATGTCTCGCGCACCGTCACCCCAGGCGGAGACCTCAGGAATATACCGGCTTACAGGATCATCCAGAGATAACTTACCTTCTTCTGCAAGTATCAGTATTGCTGTGGCTGTGATGGGTTTGGAAACGGATGCAAGATTGAATACTGAATCATTCGACAGCTTTTTGCCTGTTTGAGCGTTTTTTAAGCCCAGGGCTTCCTGGTAAAGGATCCGGCTGTTGGATGCTAGAAGCACAACACCATTGAACTGTCCGTCCCGGAAGAGCTTCTGGAAATGAGTCCGGAATGACTGCACCAATTCCTCAGATTCCGGTGATGCCTGCGCAGACTTACTATTGCAGGAAAGGACAAGGAAAAGTAAAAGGGAGTTAAGAAGAATGGAAGGGATTCGAGTGAGGCGAAGTCCGGGCATGCAATGAAGGGAGGCCTGAAATCCGCTATGTCAATCAATAATGCGAAACCTGCTGGCTAATTTGCGCCACCGCTGTACTCTGGAACAATGGGTGGCCTTCATCCCCTGGATTATCTACCTGCATTTGCATTTCTGGCGCTGGTCTTTGCCATCGGGGAGCTATTCGTAACGAGAATCAAATCCAGAAATATTCTGCTTTGCGGTGTATTTCTGGGATTCGCCGCCGTTCTGATTCGTGCCTGGCTTCTGATAACTCAAAGAATGCATTTTCTGGCACCTGTCTTTGAAATGACCGTGCCTGTTCTATGGTTTATTGGTCCCATGCTCCGGGCTTTTCTTGAAGAGCGAGTTGCTGGAAAGGAGATTTCCTGGCGAGCGTTGCTACTTCATTTTCTACCTGCCTTCATCGTAATCCTCATCCTCATTCCCAACTGGCTGGAGAGTACTCCTGAAAAAATAGTGCGGATTCAGCAAGTATATGCAGGCAAGCCATCCGCTCCAGGGATCTGGATTTTTCCCCTGGGACTGGCTCATAACATCGTTTATATGGTCTGGGCCCTGATAGATCTGTACTCGGAAATTAGTCTG
>JBHIXQ010000304.1:3896-4129 GCA_041984705.1 Leptonemataceae bacterium
AAAAGAGAGGGGGTGGTGCGAGCCTCTTTGATCTTTCCTGGATTGACGGCTCTGGGTTGTATGGTAGCCCTGGGGGCCATTCTTTCTGGCTATTATTCCATACTGGGGCTTTCCATTTCTATCGTAGCTTTGAACGGTCCCATGGTTTACATAGTTCAGAGACGGTATCCACAGTTCTTTCACGATCTGGAAGTGGTATATCAAAGAGAGAAAGAGAAGAATCGCTACCAGAA
>JBHIXQ010000305.1:0-4127 GCA_041984705.1 Leptonemataceae bacterium
ATGCTGAATTCGAACTGTTCGCCAAAACTGGAACCGAAGTTTCCCGAGGCGAAGTAATCGGAGGCCAGAAAGTCTACGGCGAAAAGCGAGACAAAGATGGCGCTCTGGCGGTCAAGGGAACGGTTCTGGCAGATGGACCTGGCACTGACCAGGGACGTCTGGCTCTGGGAAAGAACGTTCTAGTAGGCTTCATGCCCTGGGAAGGCTATAACTTCGAGGATGCCATTCTAATCAGCGAAAGAGTGGTAAAAGACGATGTTTTCACCTCCGTGCACGTGGAAGAGTATGAAATCCAGGCAAGAGAAACCAAGCTGGGCCAGGAAATCATTACTAGAGATATTCCCAACCTCAGCGATAAGGCATTCCGTGATCTGGATGAAAACGGAATCATTCGCATTGGTGCCGAAGTAAAAGCAGGGGATATCCTGGTAGGAATGGTTACTCCTAAAGGAGAGGCCGACCTTACTCCGGAATACAAGCTGCTGCACAGCATCTTCGGTGAGAAGGCTAGAGAGGTTCGTGATACTTCCCTGCGTATGCCCAATGGCACCGAAGGTATTGTAATCGATGTTAAGATGTATACCCGCGAGGAAGGCGATGAGCTTCCGGCCGGTGTAGAAGCCATGGTGAAGGTATATGTTGCTCGCAAGCGCAAGCTGCAGGTGGGCGATAAGATGGCCGGACGTCATGGAAACAAAGGCGTTGTGGCCCGAATCATGGCCGAAGAAGACATGCCTTTCATGGAAGATGGAACAGCTCTGGATATCGTTCTGAATCCGCTGGGCGTTCCTTCCAGGATGAACATCGGGCAGATCTTCGAGACCATGCTGGGATTTGCCGGAAACAAACTGGGCATTCTATTCGAAACTCCTGTATTTGATGGAGCCAAAGAAGCGGATGTGAAGCAGTATCTGGAGCAGGCTGGCCTGCCAGAGGACTGCAAATTCCAGCTCTATGACGGACGCACAGGTGATCCATTCGAAGGTCGAGTTTTCTGTGGATACATCTATATCCTGAAGCTCGCTCACCTTGTGGATGATAAGATCCATGCACGTTCCACCGGGCCTTACTCTCTGGTTACTCAACAGCCACTGGGTGGAAAGGCTCAGTTCGGTGGTCAGCGACTGGGAGAAATGGAGGTCTGGGCTCTGGAAGCCTATGGCGCTTCACACACCCTGCAGGAGCTTCTGACTGTGAAATCCGACGATATGCTCGGACGAGCACGAGTCTACGAAGCTATTGTAAAAGGTGTTCATTCCATCAAGCCGGGTGTGCCCGAGTCCTTCAACGTTCTAATGCAGGAACTTCGCGGACTGGCGCTGGATGTGGCTCTCTATAATGATCAAGATGAGCGAGTGGAAATTACAGACCTGGAAGACGAAGTAAACCGGGGTCAACGTAAGAACAAGATCAAGATCGACTCTATCGAAAGAATGGGTTAATCGGCAGGTAAAAATGGCTACAAGAAATCTAAACGAATTCGATTCCATCCGCATCATGCTGGCCTCACCGGAGCGTATCCGGGATTGGTCCCACGGTGAGGTGAAGAAGCCGGAGACCATCAACTACCGAACCCTTCGGCCAGAAAGAGAAGGTCTGTTTTGCGAAAGGATCTTCGGAACCACCAAGGACTGGGAATGCTATTGTGGCAAATTCAAGTCCATCCGCTACAAAGGCGTAATTTGCGACCGATGTGGTGTAGAGGTAACTCACTCCAAAGTGCGTCGTGAGCGAATGGGCCACGTGGAACTGGCTACCCCGGTTGCCCATATCTGGTATTATAGAAGTGTACCCAGCCGAATGGGTCTGCTTCTGAATATGACCATCAATCAGCTCAAGAGTGTTCTATACTATGAGCGTTATGTAATTATCGATCCTTCTGACTCCGGCCGAGAGAGAGGGGAGCTCATCGACGAAGAAGAGCATTACGAATATCTGGATGAATATGGCGATAAATTCGTAGCCATGATCGGCGGCGATGCAGTGAAAGAACTGCTGTCTCGCATCGACGTGGACGGAGACATTCGCGAAATCCGTCAGAAGATTGCCGAAGGCCTGAAAGCATCGGATCGTCGCTTGCTCAAGCGACTGGAAGTGCTGGAAGCCCTGAGAGAATCCGGTAACCGTCCCGAGTGGATGATGCTGGATGTAACTCCGGTAATCCCTCCGGAACTGCGACCCATGGTTCAGCTGGAAGGTGGCCGATTCGCCACTTCCGACTTGAATGACCTCTATCGTCGAGTTATCAATAGAAACAATCGACTGAAGCGATTGCTGGCTCTTAAAGCCCCGGATATCATTGTACGAAACGAGAAGAGAATGCTGCAGGAAGCAGTGGATGCACTTTTCGATAACAGTCGTCGCAAACGATCCGTAAAAGGTAAAGGTAACCGACCTCTGAAATCCCTTTCCGATATGCTGAAAGGTAAGTCCGGTCGTTTCCGTCAAAACCTCCTCGGAAAGCGCGTGGACTATTCCGGTCGATCTGTAATCGTAATCGGACCCGAGCTCAAACTCCATCAAATGGGTCTTCCCAAGAAGATGGCTCTGGAGCTATTCAAGCCATTTATCATGAAGCGCCTGGTGGATCTGGACCTGGCGCCCAACATCAAATCTGCCAAGAAGAAAGTAGAGGCAGAAGAAAAAGAAGTATTCGAAGCCCTGGATGAAGTGATCAAAGAGCATCCTGTGATGCTGAACCGTGCACCTACGCTGCACCGACTTGGTATTCAGGCCTTCCTTCCTACACTTGTAGAAGGAAAAGCGATCAAACTTCATCCTCTGGTATGTAAGGCATTCAACGCTGACTTCGACGGGGACCAGATGGCTATCCACGTTCCTCTGTCGCCCAAAGCGCAGCTGGAAGCCTGGATGCTGATGCTTTCCCCTCATAACCTGCTGAACCCGGCCAACGGGGCTCCTGTGGTTTCTCCATCACAGGATATGGTTCTGGGAATCTTCCTGATGACTTCTCAGCTGGAAGGGGATGCCGGCGAAGGTAAGATCTTTTCCAATCTGGACGAGATCCACTACGCACTGAGTGTAGGATCCGTGGGTCTAAGAGCCCGAGTATCTGTAATCCATCAGGATCGACTGCTTCAGACCACTCCAGGCCGAGTTATCTTTAACTCGGTAATGCCGGAAGGGTATCCTTATGTGAACCGCGGGGTATCTGACAAAGAGATCACGAAGATCATTGCTGAAGTATACGATCGATATGGCGCTGGCCATACCGTACAGATGCTGGATCGAGTGAAGGAACTGGGATTCCACTATGCCACGGTTTTCGCTCCTTCCATTGCAATCTCTGACATTCAGGTATCGCCCAAGAAGCAGGATCTGATTGCTGCGGCCAACAAGGAAGTGGCAGATGTTACCAAAGCTTATAAAAGCGGCGTAATTACCAACGATGAACGATCCAAGAAAGTAATCGAGATCTGGACCCGTACCAACGATCTGATTACAGAATCCATGTTTTCGGAACTGGAACAGGATCAGAAAGGATTCAATCCTATCTATACCATGGCAGCTTCCGGTGCTCGGGGATCCCGCGCTCAGATCCGTCAGCTGGCCGGTATGCGTGGATTGATGGCTCGTCCAAACGGGGACATCATTGAACTGGCCATTCGTTCCAACTTCCGGGAAGGACTGGGGGTTCTGGAATTCTTTATCTCCACTCACGGTGCACGAAAAGGTCTGGCAGATACCGCACTCAAGACTGCGGATGCCGGTTATCTTACTCGTCGATTGGTGGACATTGCTCAGGATGTGATCGTTACCGAAGTGGATTGTGAAACCACGGAAGGCGTTATCATGACCCCTGTAAAAGAGGGCGACAAAGTCAAGATGACCCTGGGTGATCGAGCCTTTGGCCGGGTAGTTGCTGAAGACATCAAGGACCCGGTTTCTGGCGATACCGTTATTGCACGAAATACTCTGATTAACCGGGAAACCGGACGACAGATAGATTCTATGGGTATTGAAGCGATTAATATTCGATCGCCTCTTACCTGCGAAACCCGTCATGGGATCTGTGCTCGATGCTATGGCATGGACCTGGGCCGCCTGAAAGAAGTAGAGATGGGTGAGGCAGTGGGAACCATTGCAGCTCAGTCCATTGGAGAGCC
>JBHIXQ010000306.1:0-4125 GCA_041984705.1 Leptonemataceae bacterium
AGACTGGTGGTTTTCCTGGGAGCCGGAGGCGTGGGAAAGACCACTCTCAGCGCTTCTTACGCAGCCTATCTTGCGGAGAAAGGCTATCAGGTGGGTCTGATCAGCATTGATCCTGCGAAACGACTCCAGTCAGCCTTTGGAGGCAGCGGAATCACAGAAGAAGGTAGCATCATCCATGAATCCGGGGATGGACATCTGCGAGGCTGCATGCTGGACCTTTCCAGCAGCTTAAGAAGATGGATTCGTGCCGAAGGCCACAGAAACCCTGGCGCCCGTTCGCATGGCAGAATGGCTGGAGCAATATCCAGAAACCGACTATTTGATCATCGATACTGCACCCGGTATTCATGCAGTGGACTTTGTGATTCGTCCAGAACGGCTTCTGGCCTTTCTGGACAGTAAAATCCTGGAGTGGCTTCAATGGTTTGCCGGAAGCGGCGATGATGCCAACTGGTTTCAAAAAATGGTGCGCGGCGGAGCCCGTGGAATCCTTCAGGCTCTGGGAAAGGTGGGCGGAGAGAACCTGATTCTATCACTGGGAGAAATGCTACTTCTTCTGGATAAAGTGTTCTTTCGCATGGTGGGTCGGCTTCAGCAGGCCAGAAACTGGCTTTCCGATCCAGCCACGGAAATCTATACAGTGGCAGCACTGCGAGATGATGCGATTAGCGTTTCCAGAGAACTATCCCGGCTCATGAGCGAACAGTCCATACAACCAGATGCATTGTTACTTAATCGAGCCCTGTCCTATGCGATGTTAACGCAAAAGAATTCTCTGGAAGCTATAGAACCGGGCTCCAGCGAAGAAAGACTGCTCCAGCAATTTGTGCTCAGCATGATTGAAAAGCAGCAGCAGATTCAAAGAAGCATTGCAAATACCAGAGAATTCAAAAACGTCTATACACTACCGGTAATGTCCAATCTAGAAAACAAGACCGAGCTACGGATTCAGGACCTGAAGGATCTGGGTGAAGCACTATACGACCAGCTGGACACTCGCCAGGCTGCGGGTTAGGAAGGCCATAGTCTCGCATCAAATGGCCGACCGTCTAGATCTGTCCGGTCATTCGGGCCATGAAATATTGTCTGAGCTTGAGAATTTCCCGGTTGTTTACGTGCATGGGCTCTTTGCGAATCTCTTCCATTTGCCTTCTTTCCACCGGGGTCATCATTTCGTAAAGAGCCAGAAGGGCTTCCTTCGAAAGAGATCTAAGGATGAGATGAATACGATTCCTGGGAGGAATATACTTTACCGGGCTTTCCCGGCCTGGCTTTTCCCAGTACCAACTCCTTAGAATGTCTGTGGCAGCCCTGGGATCCTGACCCACAAGCTGAGAAAGATACACTCGGGTCATATCCTTCTTCTGTGGGGCCTCCCCGGCTCCCCCGCCAGGGGAGGCTTCAGTGGAGATGACCGGACTCGATTCGACAGAGGATTCTCCAGCATCGTCCCTTCGCTGCACCTTGCCCTGACTGGAATCACCGAGGCCAGCTTTGTTCTTCGTACTACCCCCTGCAATTACATGCCCGCCTCCCAATTTGGGAACGGACCATCCTTTTAATGGCTGTGAGCTCTCAGCTTTCTGTGCCTCAGGGGGCTGGTTCGGTGCAGTCCGTGCTCCACCGGACGACGGCTTTCTTGAGTCCGATCGCTTTGCAGTAGTTCCGTGCTCATCCCCTGCCTTTTTTACAGGGAAATCCGCCTTCTCAAACTGCCGATCTGGTCTCCATTCCTTCATAGAGACAGTATCGGACATTCTGCGCATTCGTCCAGGGGAATAGAAGCCGGGCGAAGTAGCCTCGGACAAGTCCTTTTAGAAAGTCCAGGCATTTACCGTCCAGCTGCCTCCGGAATTGCATGAAGTCTATTGCTCCACACAGACTATCTTCATGCTATTTCCGCATCCAGAGGTTCCAATGGTGAGCAGATTATTGTTCGTAGCATCGTGCAATCCAGAGTGGTTGATGCCCCACTCTGGATTGGCTTGAAAATTCCTCACCGGATTCAAATCGCATTCATATCGATTCTCCCTCCTCGGACGAGCCATAGCAAGGCCGGATCCGGCATTTCGACCATTCGGATTTCATTTGATCCATAATGCTATTGGGGAATCCTGACCCCGTGGATCTTCAGAAGGAAATAGAAAGAAGACGGGCCTTTGCCATTATCGCTCACCCGGATGCCGGTAAAACTACCCTCACAGAGAAATTGCTGCTCTACGGAGGTGCCATTCAGCTGGCGGGGCACGTTCGAGCCAAAAAGGACAGGAAAAAGACCAAGTCGGACTGGATGACCATGGAGCAGGAACGGGGCATTTCTGTGTCCACAGCCGCACTTCAATTTCTATATGAGGATCACATCCTGAATCTCCTGGATACTCCAGGTCATGAGGATTTCTCTGAAGATACATATCGCACCTTGATGGCCGTGGACAGCGCCATCATGCTCCTGGACGGGGCCAGGGGTGTGGAGCCACAGACCATCAAACTATTTCATGTCTGCAGGCAGAGGAACATCCCTATTGTAACATTTATTAATAAAATGGACCATTTTGCGAGAGACCCGTTCTCACTTCTGGATGAAGTAGAAAAAGTCCTGGGAATTACAGCTGTGCCCCTCTTCTGGCCCATCGGCTCTGGACCAGATTTCAAAGGAGTCTATGATCTTCGTTCAAAGCAGGTCTTTCGCTATGAAAAAACCACAGGTGGGGCCTTCCCTGCCCCCACAGCCACAGGCGGCCTGGACGATCCAGATCTGAAAGCTTTGATGGACGAAGAGCTCTACGAGACATTTCGAGAAGGTGTAGAGCTTTCCTCGGAAGCGCTGCCGGAATTCGATGAAGCTGAGTTTCTGAAAGGTAACATGACACCTGTATTCTTTGGATCCGCGCTGAATAACTTCGGAGTAGAACTATTTCTGCAAAGATTCCTGGAAATCGCTCCCAGGCCAGCCGATGTTCCGCTGGAAACCGGCGATGTGCTCAAGCCGGATGATCCAAACTTTTCCGCCTTTGTATTCAAACTGCAGGCAAACATGAACCGGGCGCACAGAGACCGGGTAGCGTTTGTTCGAATTACGTCCGGCACCTTTGAAAGAGGTATGACGGTAAACATATCCGGACAGAAGAAAACGGCCAGGCTTTCCAGTCCTGTAGCATTCTTTGGCCAGGAACGCTCCACCATCGACAATGCCTATCCCGGAGATATCATTGGATTGATTAACCCGGGACTGTATAAGTTAGGAGACGTGCTCTACACAGGTCAGGAACCACAATTTCATCCACTGCCCCGTTTCGCACCGGAGCTCTTCGCAAGACTGGTACCTGCAGACACAACCAAGCTCAAGCAGTTTCGCAAAGGGCTTCAGGAGTTACCGGAAGAAGGTGTGGTTCAGGTATTTACCACAGGGGATGGGTCCGCCATTATCGGTGCCGTTGGTCAGCTTCAGTTTGAGGTGATTCGTCATCGAATGGAAGATGAATATGGAGTTCCCTGCAGACTGGAAAACGTCGGCTACGAATGCTCCCGCTGGATCAAGCCAGAAGATAAGAGTAAATTCAGCGGATACGATCTTGTGGTCTATGATGAAAAGAACAATCCTGTCGTTCTGTTCAAGAGCGAATTCAGAATGCAGAGTTTTAAACGAGAGAAACCGGAAGTGGAGCTATTTGAGTCTCCCATTCGCGCCACTGCCTGAAGGTAGCGCCCGGGCGAAGCCTCCGTCGAAGCCGGGCCGCAGTAATTTTCGGATCTTGCCTTGCGTCGTTGTTGCAAAGAACCCCGAAGCGAATACAGGAAGGAACGATGGAAAATGAACAACCAAAATCCATGAAAGGACACTTTCTGATTTCTGAATCCAACATGATGGACCCGAACTTCAAGCAGACCGTGGTCTTTATGGTAGAGCACAACGATGAAGGTGCCTTTGGGCTGGTTGTGAATCGAAAATCCGAGCTCACGGTTGCAGACATCATCCCTGAACTGGCCAATGATCTGGGAGCCGCCAGGCCAGTATATGTAGGTGGTCCCGTGCAGCAGGAGCTGGTTTCTGCCCTGCATTCTGTTTTGCCGGATGGTCCATCTCCGACGGCCATGGAAATCGTTCCTGGAGTGTTTTTTGAGCCA
>JBHIXQ010000307.1:0-4121 GCA_041984705.1 Leptonemataceae bacterium
TGGTTTCAGGCCCTGGATTCCCTGTCTGAAGAATCCACCCAGATGGTAGGGTTTATCGAATTCGCTTAAATCAAAATCGGAATAGTCCGAGGTTTCTCCTTCTCCGGGGCTGCCCTCCACGGAAGGGGGGTCATTTTGCTCCTCCTCCCCGGTCTCTGAAGAAAGATCGGGGGCTTCGTCCGGCGAATTGTCAGACGCAGGAGAACTGGTAGGCGAGTCCTCTATTGTAGAAGTCCGGTTGGAGTCTGAGGACTTCGCATCAGTTGGCTTCGTTTCGGCGCCAGGGCCAAAGCAGGGAAGCAGCAGGAGAAGAAGCATTGAAATAGAAATGAGAGCCCTGGCCCTGAATAGTGAAGAAAGCAACCCCGGAGCCCTTCTGCGAAGTAAACCTCGCAAAGGTTTATGAGCGGAAATATAAGCAGATATATACGCAGACATATAAGCAGACAGGGGTCCGATTTGTATCCTGATCGAAGCGGATTTCTTCACTTTCAAGGGTTGAAATGGCATAAGAATACCGGCTGCTGCGAAAGGTCAGAATTGACCCGGGGAAATCTAAGTTCAGGATCTCTTTTCGTCCTGTTCGATCTGGCCATCCCTGAGGTGAATGAGCCTTCGGGCACTCTTGATAACTCTTTCATCATGTGTGCTAAAAAGGAAGGTGGTACTGGTCTCTTCGCACATTTGTAGCATCAGTTCGATGAGCTTCTCAGCGTTATGGGTATCCAGGTTGGCCGTAGGCTCATCGGCCAGAACCACTTCCGGTTCTCCAATAAGCGCACGGGCCACAGCCACTCTCTGCTGCTGACCTCCGGAAAGTTGATCCGGAAACCGATGCATCAAATCCTGCATATCCATGCGATCCGCAAGCTTCAGAATTCTTTCCTTGCGCTTCTGTGCATCCACCCCCTGAAGTAAAAGAATATACTCTACATTTTCATAAGCAGTCAGCACAGGTACCAGATTGTAGGCCTGAAAAACAAATCCAATATTCTGCAGCCGAAAGTCGCTGAGATTGTTCCCGCTGAGGGCCGTTATATCTCTGCCATCGATGAGTACGGTCCCCTGGCTGGGTTTATCCAGGGCTCCCATACAGTTCAGTAGAGTACTCTTGCCTGAGCCGGATGGACCTACTAAAGCTCCAAATTCGCCGCGGTTGAATCCCAGGTTGATTCCTGAGAGTGCATGCACAATGGTTTCCCCCTGTGCATAGTCTCTGCTGAGATTCTGGACTTCAATATAGCTGGTACTTACTGCGTTCATTGTGGTTCCCTATTTCGTGTGCTTCCCCAATCCAATCCGGAATCAATGACTACCGCCGATAGCTTCCACAGGTTGAATGGAAGTGGCCTTGAATGCAGGATAAATAGAAGCCAAAACGCTCATACCCACGGCCACATAGAATCCCAGAGAAATGTCTTCGCTGGAGATTCGCGGATAAACCACTGTACCCATGGAGCCCATCATTTCGATGCCGCCTGCGAAGCTACCCAGGGGGATACCGGTGACTGCAAGTAAGGCCACCAATCCTCCACCCACCAGAAGGCCGGTAATGGACCCTGCCAGCGCCAGAAGAACCGATTCCATGATTATCGAGGCTACGATGAAGGATTTTCTGGTTCCAATGGCCATTTGAATGCCGATTTCCCGAGTTCTTTCAAACACGCTCATGAGTACTGAATTCAGGAGTGTGAGGGCGAAGCCGGACATCAGTACTCCGTAGATGATTCCTTTTATATCATCGATATAGTTCAGCATGGTTTCTATCTGGGGCTGCAGCTGGAAAAAAGCCAGAATCTCAAATCCTTTTTTTGAAACGACATTCTGATTGTCGCTGTCTCCCTGGCCCGGCTGGCCTCTACCCTGGTCCGGTGGGCTTCTGTTTTCCCCCTGAACTCCCTCTTCGTGAGTGGCTGAGCCTTCGTTGGAGTGTTCCACCAGAGTTTTTTCCAGGAAGCGATCCAGTGGTGATGAATGCGAAAGGTCCGAAGTCAAAAATGTGATGTTACTGATCTGACTGGAGCCTTCCTTGAACAGATTACTCAGCGCGCTTCTGTGCACCAGAACCGTATGACGGTCCACGCCGGTCATGGGCGATTCAAATATTCCTGTGATCTCCGCCCGTACAGAAACCGATTCGGATTTCTCATTTCCCAGTGTGAGTATTACATAGTCCCCCAGTTCCAGCTCCATGCGATTCGCATTCACCCGGCCAATCAGACAGGGTATGATGCCGGTGGAATCGGACTGTAGTTCCGGGCTCAGATATTTACCTTCTACGAGCCATTCATCGAAAGAGCTCACGTTCTTCTCCGTGGCCGGGTCTACGCCAGTGATGATTACTCCTTCCTGATAGGATCCGATGCGCAATAGGCCTTCTCTTTCAAATCTGGGTGCCATAAAAACCGGGCCCAGGGACTCCGGATAATCCAGGTGCTGCACTTTGTTTAGAATCGACGCGGCATTCGGCAATCGGCGATCAATCTTTCGCTCCTGTTCGAAACCTGCCGGGCGAATCTGTACATGTCCCATTCCAGATTCCACTCCGCCACGTATCATGGAATCTACCATTCCATTCGAAAAGCCCATACTGAAAAGTACACCGGTCATGCCCACTGTAGCTGTACTGACCACCAGTAATGACCGTCGTCTGTGTCGAAGTGCGCTTCGCCAGGCGAATACCAGAAGATAACTCAAGCGATCCAGAAGATTCATAGGGTTCCAATGACCTCCACCGGATTTAACCTGGGAATCTTACGAATTGCCAGAAAGGAAAGCGCCAGCGACGGAAGGAGCAATGTGAGCAGTGCAATGTATGTTTCCTGAAAGCTAACGATGGCACGAATGGTTACCACACTTCCCATCTCCTGAATTGCTTCCCCCAGCTCGCCTCCCAGGATTACAGGATTTATCTGAAGATAATAACCGGAACCCATTCCGATGATAAGACCGGGAATGGTGCCCCAGATTAATAGAAGGAATACTTCCAGCATTACGACTTTGATCAGATGGCTGCCCCTGGTCCCAATGGCCATGAGTATGCCGAATTCCCGTTTTCTTTCATGCAGGGACATTTCCACGGTGGTCATCACGCCGGAGGCCATGATCAGAATCAAGAATGCCAGCGTGATTTCATTACCTATTTGATCCAGTAGTAGATATTGAACCAGATCTTGATTTAGATCATCCCAGAAAAGGACTACCGGGTCATAGGTTTTCGCGTACTCCGGAGGAAGATCAGTTTCCGGTACAGGGAATCTTTCGCGCAAATCATCGTATATGTTCTCGGCCACCAGAGGATTTTTCGCCCCGAGCACGATAGATGTGTAGCGAACAATGCCTCGTTCCGGGTTTCCCGGCGCAAAGAGTTCTCTTGCAGTTTTCAGATCGGTCCAGAGCAGATTTCCATCCAGTTCCGGGTTACCGGTTTTAATGATCCCCTGGACCTTTACCAGGGCAGCCCCTGTGGAACCGTCGAATCTGGATCCCACAATGGAAAGAATGGAGCCGACATCCGCTTCCAGGTTATCCGCCAGTCTCTTGCCAATGATTGCCTGATAAACCAGAACCCCTTCTTCATTTTCCCGGGGTTCAAAATCCTCCTGGAGATACTGCCCTTTAATGATCTTTGTGTCTAGATTCGTAACCTGCTTTTCTTTTTCTGGATCGCCTCCCTGCACCTGGACGAAGGCGCTGTGTTCATCCTTTGCCACCAGGCCGCCGGAAGCGATTCGCGGACTGATTGCCTGGATGTCCGGATGATTCAGTTTCTTTTCCAGGTCCTCGGTATAGTCCACAGCACGATCCAATCGGCGTCGGCTTTCTACCCATCCGTAGGCGGCCACCTGAAGATAGCCGGTGGTCAGGGCGACTACTTGATCGATGTTTTCTTGATGCGTTCCAAAGGTGAGAAATCGCAGGAATGAAGTTAGAGCTACCGACAGAGCTATGGAAACCATAGTAATGTAGGTTCTTCGCTTATTGCGAAACAGATTTCTGGATGCCAGACGGAAGATTCCCACTGAGGACTCCTACTTTCGTAGATTGGACTTACTGAATACGTGGGCGGGTATTCCCGTATTGAACTGTAGCTGATGGAATATCAAGGTTGTCCGGGATAC
>JBHIXQ010000308.1:0-4113 GCA_041984705.1 Leptonemataceae bacterium
AACTGCATCTCGCACGGACCAGGGGCCATCGTCTTCACCGGCATGGGCTACGCGAAACAACCCTTCTGCCTGTGCCTGAGCAAATACATCTTTAAAGTCCCGGGCAGGACCCATGAGTTCAGCCCCTCCAAGGCCAATTCCAATGTGACTGTTGCATTTTGCTTTGAGTAAACGCTGGAGGTTCTTGCTGGCATTCTCGGCGCCGAAGGTTCGAGAAACGTCCACCAGGTAGCGAATATCCGGTCCACCTTCCAGTCTGCAGTCTCTAGATAGACGATCCAGAGTCTGGGCCACTTCATTGAAATCCAGTCCATTTTGCACAAGTCTGGAAGGGGCATAGAACACTTCTGCATACGTTACGGAGTTCTTCTCCATATATGTGCGAAGGTTATTGAAAATAAGTTCAAAATCATCTGGCTGCTTTATGGAATCGATAATAAAGAGGAATAGTTTGATGAACTCCTGCAGATTGGAGAATTTGTAGAGTTTCTCTACTTCTTCCGGATCATATTCCTCTTTGTTGTGATCCAGTACCCCCATGAGAGTTTCCCGGCTAATGCAGGCTTCCATGTGCAGATGGATTTCTGTCTTGGGTATTTTTCGAAGGAATTCTCGGACCTTTTCTTCTCTGGCTGTTAGCTCGGCTTCTGGCTTTTCCCGGTCCACGCGAATGCGCGAAGCGGTTGCCATATCTACTGAAAGAACTTCGTTGATTAACTCTTCTGAAGGGGAGTCAATTTCCAGTTGTTCCAGACCAAGTTTTTCGTTGAGCAAATCATTGATGGACTTGTCAAAGGCCACCTGCAGGGTCCCGGAGTAAGGACGTTCCAGCGGAAGTTTGTCTTTCAGTCTTGTCAGTTCATCCACTTCTCGGCTGATACCGCGAATTCTCTGTATTACTGAATCCAGTCGAATAGACATTTCCTCTCCTTGGTCTCCTTGAATTTCTACCGGCAGGCCTGCCTGAGGCCAGCAAACTTATGATCTGGCGGACAGGCTTTCCATCATCTGCTGCGCCTGTCGATTATCCGGCTCCAGTTCCAGAGCTTTCTCTGCGAATATCCTCGCTCGGCCGGTGTTTCCAAGCTTCGCATGTAGATCGCTGAGCTGGATTAGGTTGGGTACCCGCTCAGGATTTAGCTCGAATACCTTGTCTGCAGCTTCCAGGGCTTTATCGTAGTTTCCGGTACGTTTATGTGCAATGCTCAGATACAGCCAGAAATCCTCGATATTGGGATCATGTTCCAGGTATTTCTCCAGAACATCCACAGCCGTCTGATACTCCTTTCCTTTGAAAGTAAGAACTGCCAGAATCTTATTCAGGGCTGGTTCATTCTTTTTCAAATCGTAGGCTTGCTTCAGCAGCTTCAGAGCTTCTTCAGAATTGCCTTCCCGGGCCAGAGATCTACCTTTGTGGAAGAGCTCTTCGAATTCGCTTTCCGCAAGTTCTGTATCGTAGGCATCGATTTCAATTATCTGGCGATCCGGATTTTCCAGCAGAGATCCAGATGACCGACTAACGCTGGATTCCCGGAACCCCAGTCGAAGTAGTGACAGGTCATCGGTAAGGTCTCCGTACTTTTCCGTTTCTGCCTGAATTCGCTCCAGGTTGCCATCTGCCGATTCCACCGTGCGCAGGATAAGATATTCATCTTCATTGATTTCGCGGATTTCTGCACCCGGGGCCAAATCAATGTCATCGCGACCGTCGGAGCCCATTATGATTACATCCCCGGGTTCCAGCTGGAACCTTTGAACGGCGAATGGAATGTCCGATTCCAGACCAATTTTTCGGAGCATCAGTTCTTCTTCGATGAAACTGGCTTTGCCGTTGCGATATAGAATTGTGTATGGGTGCTCCGCATTAAAGTACCACATTTCGCCGGAGTCTTCGTCGATTACACTTACCACAGCAGAAATGGCCATAGATCCATTAAAGGCCAGAAATACGCCCTGAAGTTCTTCGTAGAATTCTGTGAGCCACTGTTCTGGCGTATAATCCAGAATCCGGTCATGTCGTGCGGAACGGGCCATAATGGAGTTTACAACAACACCCATCACAATGGCTCCACCGGCTCCCTGCATGGATTTTCCCATAGCATCGCCGTTCACCGCCACAACATAACGACGGAAATTCTCATCGCTACCCAGGCGAAGGTTACCGGTAACGCAAATATCACCACCCAGGTCTGCACTTTTGTTTCTGAACTCGAATTTCTTCTTCTGTTCCAGAAGGAAATTTGTGCGAATTGCATCTGACTTGTTGGCGTTGAAGTTAAGCGGCTTGGCAAGCAGGGAAGTAAGGAAGTAGTCCCCATCTTGCTGGGACTTTAGCTTCTGTACCTGTTCCAGGGTTTGATTCAGCTCTGCAGTCCGCTCCTTTACCTTGTCTTCCAGGTTATTGGCATAATCCTGCAGTTTGTCCCTGGCTTCTCGAATAGAGCTCACCATATTGTTGAATGAGTCTGCCAGAAAGCCAATTTCATCCTGGACATGTATAGGTACTTTTACATCCAGATCACCACTGTTTACTTTTCGCACACCATCCAAAAGGTTGTTCAAAGGGCTCACAAGGCTTCCGCGAAAAAACAGCGGAAACAGACCCAGAACAATAATTAAGAGTCCAAACAGAATGAGGCTCTGCTTATACGCAGATGGGTGCATGAAGATGCGATATGCAGTATAGGAGTAGCCTGCTTCATAGGCTACGTGCTGGTTCTCGTCATAAATAATGTATGCTACGAAATGTCGCTTCCCATCCCTGCTCTTGCGATAGTGTCGGGTCTCCTCTGCCTTGAATGGGCTCAGGAAAACCAGGACTCTATCCTTGAGCTCATCCCCATTCATGGAAGGATGCTTCGCCAGGAACTCTGTAATCTCTTTCTTGAATGGGGCGAATCCGGGCTTTGTCGTATCCAGGTACTTTTCCAGATTTTCCCGGAAATGATCCCGGTGGATATAGCTGATTCGATTTGAATTTACGAAGGCCAGTTGGTTCAAGTCATTGATGTGGTCTAACAGGGATGCTTTCTTTTCCGGGGCCGTTCCCTGATAATCCTTCATGAAGCTACTGATGGATTCCTTATAGCCATTGAAAGTGGCGGGCATGAGAGAAAGTTCGCGGTTCAGCCTTTGCTCAAAGCCGGTATCGGGCATCTGTTTCAATTCTTGGTACAGAGCCGTGTTCAGGAAGTCGGTCTTGGCCAGATCGAAGTCGATTCTCTTTTCCGGTGCAGTGTTAAAGTATTCGTCGGAGGTATAATACAGATCCAGTTTGCCGTTCGCTTCCGCCTCCAGCTGGTCCTGCCTGTCCTGGCGGTGCATCGGTATTCGCGCAATGTACTGGATGGTAGGATTTATAGCCCCTCCTTCCAGCGCGCGTTTCGCATACTCTAATCTCAATTCATTGTACTGATTCTCTTTATCTTCAACGAAGAAGTAGCTCAATCCCTGGAGAACTAGCAGGAAGGTTACAAGAGTAATTCCCACAATCTTGGCCATGAATGTGGTCCGGTCTTTCGTAGTGTTCGTATAGATTACTACGATGAGAAAGAATGCCAATACAGTGCAGAATACCAGGGTGATAAGAAACACTCCTCGATCCACACTTCCATCCCGGCTCAAGGTGTTCAGCGAGGAGGGGGGAATGGCGCCTGCCAGAACCGCAAACAAAATGGCACCGATGGCCAGTTTGGTCTTAACTCCCTGAACCCGAATGATACGGGCTATACTGATACCAATAAAGATCAGCAGATAGAGGATAATGAAATAGGAACCGATCTTGCGAACTCTGCATCAAAGTCCCAGTAGTGCCCGGTGAAATGGTATTTGTAGTCTGACTGCTGGGTAACGTAGATGAAATAGGTCATCAAGCCTATCCAGCCAATCCACTGAACGATTCCCAGGATCTTTGAGGCTTTGGGATGATGGTCTCTTGGGAACTTTCGAACCCACTGAGCCAGATGGATAAAGGCGGGCCCCACCCATCCCAGAGTAAAATACCGGTGCCAGGCCGCTTCCGGGGCGTAGTACATGGCTGCCAGAAAGTATCCCAGACTGAACAGGGCGAAAAAGAAGAATGCCAGTCCCAGGTGCAGGGTGCCCTTGGACTTG
>JBHIXQ010000309.1:0-4106 GCA_041984705.1 Leptonemataceae bacterium
AACCCATTGATGCCAGTACGCCGAGGGGAAATTCAGGCGGCTGGCCTGGGAATGAAGGTGGAGATCAAAGACGAAAATGGCCAGGATGTAACGGGAGCGCAGGGGGAGCTAACTTGCACGGACCCCTTTCCCAGCATGCCATTGTATTTCTGGAATGATCCGGACGGACAGCGTTACCATTCGGCTTACTTTGATGTCTGGCCCAACGTATGGACCCACGGTGATTTTGCTCAGCGTACAGAATCCGGTGGATTCCTGTTTCTGGGTAGATCAGATGCAACTTTGAATCCGGGAGGAGTTCGCATCGGCACCGCGGACATCTATCGCATTGTTGAGTCTCTGGATTTTGTTGAAGACAGTGTTGTAATCGGTCAGAATCATGAAGGAGACGTTCGGGTGGTTCTATTTGTAAAATTGAAGAGCGAGCCAGGCCGGGCCCTGAGGCCGGAGGAAATCGATACGATTCGTAAGACTTTGAAGCGGGAGGCATCTCCCCGGCATGTTCCTTCCGTAGTGCTTTCTGTAAGCGCCATTCCTTATACCCGAAATATGAAGAAGGTGGAAATTGCAGTTAGAGAAATCGTAGAAGGAAAATCTGTGCGGAACCGGGAAGCTTTGAGCAATCCTGAATGCCTCACCGAATACGAAGATCTGGCCCGGGAATTAAAATGAGGTCTTATCAGAAAATGCAATGCCAGTTCAATTCCTGATATGAACCGGGATTGTGGTGACCGTATCCCGGCCAGCTCGTTTCCTGGACGATTCGCAGAAACCTCGGGAAAAATTTCCCGAGCATCAAAATCCGGAATTAAAAACCGCTTTTCTTGAACCATAGTGCAGAGAGATTCCATCTAATGCAAAGTGTAGTTCTCGCCGTCCAATGGAAGCAGAATTGCGTATCAGGGCTGCCGGGTAAAAGTTTAGCCCGCCCGGAAATG
Organism: Leptonemataceae bacterium; assembly: GCA_041984705.1. Lineage (GTDB taxonomy): Bacteria > Spirochaetota > Leptospiria > Leptospirales > Leptonemataceae > UBA3465. The sequence goes on from JBHIXQ010000309.1 coordinate 939, forward strand.
AGGATCAAACATGAAGAGAATTGTTCTAATATCGCTTACGGCCCTGTTGCCACTGCTTCTAAGTCCCCTGCAAAAGCTGGAGGCAGAGAAGGAGCCGGCCCGCCGCATTGGGCTGGTAACCTTTCGTGTGGGAAATGCAGAGATCAAGCGAGAGAATAAGACTCGAAAGATCCGAGTTCGCGAAATCATCGAAGAAAAAGACGTTGTAATCACTGGCAAGAATTCCCGTGTCATAATTCAGTTTTCCGAGGGGGCCTTTATTGCGGTGCAGGAGAATAGCCAGGTGGAGGTCAAGACCATCGATCATTCTCCTTCCCGATTGAACTTCTTCGTAAACATTCTTTCCGGCAAACTGGGAGTGGATGCCCAGAAAAAGGGAGACCAAAAATATGATATTCGCGTTCAGGGACCCACGGCTGTAGCCCTGGTTCGAGGGACTACCTTCATTGTAGAGGCGGATTCTCAATCCACCAGGGTTCTTGTCGGAGAGGGCGAGGTTGAAGTTCAGGGACCGGGAGCGGCCAATCTTTTCGTAAAGGCCGGTGAAAAGGCCATGGCCGAAATGGGTCCCAACAAGACCATTGGCGTAGAGAAAAACATGATGGATGAATTCGAACAATCCAGAGTGCAGATGCTGGAGCAGTTTCGCGCAAGCAAGGCTCAGAACTTCGACCATCTCATAGAGCAGATCGATCGCAACAACAATCTAATGCCGCGATAGAAACCAGCCCGGGTCTTTAAGCAATTTAAGTTAAGGACTGTAAATGCCTGATGTGGTTCTGTAGCTCTGGACATCCTGGCTCTGATCTGTGTCATTGCGTTCTGTCAGTTGATGAAAGCTCAAAGTCCCATCAGATTACACTCGATTTTCTGGCCCCGGATTGCAACCTGGACCTATGCTCATTCGAACCCGCCGAAATCGTAAAGGGCCCTATCTCCGAGATCTGGTAAGGGAGAACCATCTACGGGTGGAGGATTTTATTCTTCCAGTATTCATTATGGAGGGCCCGGGCCGGGAAGAAATTCCCTCCATGCCCGGAGTTTATCGGCATGGCCTGGAGGACCTTCCTCCCTTCCTTGACGAAGCCAGAAGCCTGGGCATACGAGCGGTGGCTCCGTTTCCAGCCATCCACGAGTCTCTAAAGGATTCCCGGGGCAGCGAGTCCACCAATCCAGATGGTTTGTATTTAAGGGCTCTTCGCCTCATCAAAGATAGATTTCCGGAGCTGGTTATATTTTCCGATGTAGCTCTGGATCCATACTCCAGCGATGGTCATGATGGAATCGTATCTTCAGAAGGGGAAATACTGAACGATGAAACACTGGAGATCCTGGGTAACATGGCTGTGGCCCAGGCTCGAGCCGGGGCCGATTTTGTTGCACCCAGCGATATGATGGACGGTCGAGTAGGCCATATTCGAAACGCCCTTGATGCAGAGGGATTTACCGGTACCGGTATCCTGTCTTATTGTGCAAAGTATGCATCGGCTTTTTACGGTCCCTTTCGCGATGCTTTGCAGAGTGCTCCAAAATCGGGAGATAAGAAAACGTATCAGATGGATCCTGCCAACGTACGCGAGGCATTGCGCGAATACGATCTGGATCTACAGGAAGGTGCGGATATGGTGATGGTTAAGCCAGGGCTGCCATATCTTGATGTTGTGCGAGCCCTTGCAGAAGTGAGCGAGCTTCCCGTGGCTGTATACAATGTTTCCGGAGAATACGCGATGTTGAAAGCGGCTGCCAGTGCCGGATGGCTGGATTATCGCAGCGTGGTAATGGAAGCCTTGATTGGGATGAAGCGAGCAGGGGCCAACATTATTTTGAGTTATCATGCCATGGAAGCGGCCCGCTGGCTACGGGACTGAGGCCTGTTTCGGTCAGCTTGCGATAATAACAGGATTTGCGGGTATGGCCCTCACTATCTCTGGTGTGGCAGACCCCGCCTGCTCTTGGTTTCACAAGATAGAGCAATGAGTTTTGCTCGCAGTTGATGCGAATCTCCACCAGATCCAGGTGTAACAGTTTCATCACCCTGTATTAACAATTCTACATTGGCAAAATTACCGTCGCCAGTGTAATCTACTGTAACATCAAATTCAACACTACTAGCACCCCCACCACCACCATCAGTGCCACGCCCGTGCCAACGGCCCAGCGCGTGGCGCGCGACCAGCGCGCGGCAGAGGAGCCGCCGGCTTCGCCGTCCGGGAGCTTGATGTCAGCCATCAGGGAGCGGCCTCCAGCGTCTGCGTGCGCGACAGTTGCAGATTCCAGCCCGAGCGCCCCAGTGCCCCAATCTGTAAAGGTCTGGGCAGGGACGACAGATCTACGCGAAAGCGCAGTTGCACCGAGACGCCGGAAGTGGAGCCGAGCTGGCCGGAGTCCAGAATCTTCCAGCGGTAAATGCGTTGAATGGCTGCGATGGCATCCTCGAGTTGCTCGTAGGACTGGCCCAGCGCCAGTCCGGTGCCGCTGCCGCCGGTGAAGGCGGAATTGGAGATATGCAAACGCCAGCGCCTGGTCAGCGGCTGGTGCGTAATGCGGTAATAGCGGGTGGCGACGCCCAATTGCTGATCGGACCAGTACCAGCGCTCGCGCTGCACCTGAGCCTCGGCAATGAAATACATGGGAATGCCCTGGCGCAGGGCATCTTCAACCTGACCGGGCAGCTCGAACTGCAGATTGGCCGAGAGAAACACCCCCTCGTCGGTACGCGTGACCTGCATGGAGCTGATATCCGGCGGCACGGTATCGGCCCGGGCCAGCACGAAAACCAGGGACAGCGCCAGCACCAGCGAAGCTGCACGGGTCGCACGCCGCAAGGCCCCCGCTACAGCGTTAGCGCAATTTTTCCAGCAGAGCGTAAAAAAAGCCGTCGTGGTCACCCAGGGGATTGTCTGCCACGGAATCGTGTTTGGCAGCTTTGCCGGGAATTAAATGACCCGGAGCAGGCAAGCTGGCCGCCGTAGTGTTGCGCGCAAGAAACGCTTGCATCTGGGCATCGCCCTCGGCCTTGAAGACCGAGCAGGTGCAATAGACCATGCGGCCGCCGGGCTGCAGCAGCGGCCACAGGGTATCGAGCAGCCTGGACTGGATGTCTGCCAGCTGGGCCACATCGCTCTCACGGCGCAGCCAGCGCACATCGGGCTGGCGACGCACAATGCC
>JBHIXQ010000310.1:0-4085 GCA_041984705.1 Leptonemataceae bacterium
GATGGTTCGGTGCTATATCTTCCTGCAGGCACCATCGGAGGAGACATTTACGACTTTCAGAACGGAGACTGGTTTAATCTGCTGATTGCCGATGTTACCGGTCATGGTGTGCCGGCCGCATTGTACGCTTCCATGGTAAAGATTGCCCATACCGTGGCGCTACGCGAAGGTAAGAGCAGCCCCGCGGAGATTCTGGAAAGTATACATGGCACCATTCGAAATCAGCTTTCGGAGCATTTTGTTACAGCCGGATATTTGCGAATTCATCCAGAAAGCCAGAACCTGCAGTACAGCCGGGCCGGTCATCTGCCACTACTCATCCATAGAAGAGCATCCAACGATTTTATGGAGCTGAATCCAGGAGGTCGGTTGCTGGGCCTGGTGGATGAGCTGAACCTGGAAAAAGAGGAAATACAGCTGCAATCAGGAGACCGGATATTCTGCTACACGGATGGAATCCATGAATCGGTAACCGAATCCGGACTGCATTTTGGAGAAAAAGAATTCAAAGAACTGGCTGCGAAGTGCCGTGAATTAGGTCCGGATCAGACCATTCAAAGAATTACGGATCGTCTTTCGGAACTATCCGAACTTGCAGAGCAGATCGAGGATGATCGCACAATGATTCTAATCGACGTGAAATAGTCTCGAAGCCCGGCTACGCAGCGCAAAATGACGGGCCCTTTGAGGAGCAAGGGCCCTGTTGAATCTGAAGCCTAGCTATTGGATGCGATAACGGCTTTTACTACGGCAGGATCCAGTTTCATTCGCTCGGCGATGAGATCCGGCTCCCACTTGTGATTTAAATACAGACTCAGAATGCCTTCTTTCTTCCAGTCAGAAAGAGAGCTATTGGACCTGGATTTTCTTGCCCCGGCTGTGGCCGGTTCTCTCTGAGACTCCGCTCGGGAAAGCTCGAATTGCTCTTCCATCTGATGGACTCGTTCTGCCTCTTCCAGCATACGATCCACGGTTTGATAGAAGGCTCCCAGTCGATCCATCTTTTCGTCCGCTTCGGACAGGATGCTTTCCAGTTCGGTGCGAACCACCTCTCCAGAGGACTGGATGGATTCGATTTTGCGAGCCATGGAGCCAATCTGGCTCTGCTTGGCTTCCAGATCCGACATCAGGCCTTCCATCTGTTCGAATCTGGATTCTACTCTTTGAATCTCAGTATCCAGATGCTTCAGGCTATTGGCCTGGCTTTCGATTTTTTCCAGATCCTGCTCTACGTTTTCGGTTCGCATTTCCATGCGCTCCATCTGACCCATCATTTCTCGGGCAAAATCGCCAGCAGTCACTGCTTCTTTGCGAGACTTCTCAATGTGTCGTATTGCACCTTCAATGAACTTGCGTCGTTCATTGAGATCTTTGAAGAATTCTTCGAAGGCACGTCTGTATTCTTCGAATTTTAACATACGAGATTCAATTTTCTCGGCAACTTTCTCGGCCCCTTCCACTGTAACGAAGCTGGAATCTACTTTCCACTTTGCCGATTCTCTCTTTGCGGCTTTCCAGTTCTTCCAGTTCTCGATCCAGGATCTCCCGACCTTCTGCCAGGGTATCAATCTTTTCAAAAAAGTCAGACAGATTCTTTCGCTCTTCCCTGGCCTGATCCAGTCTTTGAGAAAGAGTGCGAACGGATTCGTCCAGGGAATGGGCCAGCTCATCTGCCTTTTCCACCATGGACAGTTTCTCTTCGAAGGCAGCGATTCTGGATTGATCCCTTTGCATCTGCTTGAAGATCTCATCTTTGATTTCTGTCATTCGATCGGATTCATCGGTGACTTCCTGCTTCATGCGGGCAAATTTATCTCTGGCCTTGCCCACTTCTTCTTCCATTCGCTGCATGGATTGCTGAATGTTTTTTGATGTACGTTTTTCCAGTTCATCGATATGAAGCTGACCTTTATCTACCAGATGGCTGATCTGAGAGCCGATTTTCTCATCCAGGGTTTCATTCAATCGACCCAGTTTTTCATCCTGCTCGGAGAGGAATCGCGATGCTCTCTTTTCCAGCTCTTTAAGCAGCTCATCTCTTGCATCCAGAATATCTGATTTTGCCTGATCGGATTGGTCCTGAAGTTTGTTTCGCGCCCTGGAAAGCTCTCTTGTATGTTCTTCAACGGCGCCCAGAACATCCACCAGCTCTTCTTTAAGCTTGTAGAAGTCCGCTCTGGATTTATCCATTTCTCGCTGCTGATCTCTGGCAGTGTCTTTTAGATCTTCGCCCAGTTCCTGGGTTTTTCGAGCAAGAGCCTCTTTCAAACGATCGGACAAACCTTCGAATTGCTCGTATAGTTCCTCGTAGTTGCGCCGGGCTTCTTCGATTTTTTGCTCTTCTTCGCGAGCGGCTTCGTGGAACTGTCGGCGACTGTCCTGTAGAATCCCCTGAAGCTGTTCCTGCACAGAACTGGATTCTGTACGCATTTCCTGACGGATTCTTTCTGCATCTGCGCCCAGGGCCTGAACCTGTTGCTTTCGGACGCCTTCGATGTTTTCGTCCAGTCCTTCCAGTTTTTCCTGAAGAGCTTCCAGCTTTTCTGCTTCGATCTGGGACCAGTGCTCTTCCAGCTCCTGCATTCTACTTTCCAGGGTCTGCTTCTGGGTTTCTCCAATCTTGAGCAGTCTGTTTTCGATAGCCAGAAACTTCTCCTGGAAGTTCTGAATCTGATCGGCTATGCCGGAGGCCATGCGACGAGTTTCGTTTAGAATCTCGTCTCTGCGAGACATGGTTTCCAGGCTGAATCCATCCAGCTCATTGCGGATTCGCGCTACCTCATCCTTCATAGACTCTACTGAAGCCTGACGGATGGATGCCAGCCCGGATTCCATTCCATGAATTCGTTCGTTATACAATCTTTCCAGAGCAGTAAATCGATCTTCCAGTCTGGCCTTTTCGATTTCCCATTGCTCTTCCACTCTCTGATCTGTGGACTCCACTCGATCGCTGAGTCGCTCAATCTGCGAAATCTCATCGTCCAGTCTCTTGTGGATTTTATCCGAGCGATCATGTAATATGCGAAGGGACTCTGTTTCTTGATCCACGAATCCCCGGGTCTTCTCTCTGGCTTCTTCCAGGAGTTCGCCCAGAGCCTGGTCCAGTTCTTCCCTGGTGCTGCGAGTTTTATTTTGTAGATCTTCCTGCACTCCCTGAACTCTCTGATCCAGATCCTCGATTTCTCTGCGAGTGCTGTTGATTCGTTCCAGTCCATCTTCCAGGATATGAATCTGATCCTGAACTTCCCGGGCATTGCCGGCGATTTCATGTAGATTTCCGGAAAGACTGTCGATTCTCTCTCGATCTTCCTGAAGGCTCTGCAGTCTGGATTCGAAGCCATCCGCTTCTTCTCTCAGTCGATCCAGAGTCTGACGGGACTGATGGAATAGCATTTCGAACTCCAGGCTGGCATCCTTCATGGACTGAAGATGCGCCTGGGCAGATTTTTCCAGTTGCTCGATTTGCAGTTCTCCGATTCTCTTGATTTGAGTTAGTTGATGGGCCGGTCGGTCCAGCTTCCGCAGGAATAGAGAAAAGGCAATGGCGCCCAGAAAAGATATGGCAATTAGTGCGAGGGTCATGTCCCAACTCCCGGATTATGTCGCATGAATGGTTTAGACTGACTTTGATTCAGGGCCTGTAAAGCAAATTTTATGTCGCTATATAGAAGAAAGTTTGAAACAGAGGCACCGATTTCTACATGGGCAAGGGGAGGCCAAACTGAATATGAGTGATAACTTCGGAAACGGAAAGTCCAGGCATCTGCGACTGATCAAACCTGATGATATTTCTGAGCTGGCCTCCCGAGATAGCGAATCCTCCAGGGCCGGGGAATCAGAGGCATCCGCCAGCCAGTTTCCGGTGATCAGTCCCGGAATGGATCCAGCAAATGAGGACGGTCAGCAGTGCTCTGAACCAGACCAGGAAGGCCTTGCCGATCTTCTCACCCAGGGCGATGAAAGGGCTCTGGCCAGGTATCTGGCCATTCGAGAGAGGGCGCCTGTGGAGGTGCGCCAGTACCTGAGCAAGAAGGGCATTTTGAAATCCTGGCATGACTCCATTCTAGAGCGCCTCATGGAAATGG
>JBHIXQ010000311.1:0-4084 GCA_041984705.1 Leptonemataceae bacterium
GCGAGTCACAAGTTGACCCAGGGCATACATCAAGGCCAGAAGCCCTGCGAAAAGTAGAGTGAGCGATAGAATCAAGAAGGTTAGATCAATCCCAGCCGCTTATAGATGGCATCTATGTTTCTCAGGAAATATCCCAGCTGAAAAACCTGCTCAATCTGGTCTGCGCTGAGTCGCTCGGTAACTTCCGGATTCTCACTGGCTGCGGACTTCAGATCCAGGGATGTATCGCCCCAGACTTTCATACTCATAGACTGCACTACATCGTAGGCGTCATCCCGTAGCATGCCAGCATCAATCAGTGTAAGCATAAGACGCTGAGAAAAAATGAGTCCTCTGGTAACATTGAGAGTTCTTTCCATGTTTTCGGGATACACATGCAATCCCGAAAGAACAAAGATCATTCGTTCAAGAATGTAATCCAGGCCAATGCAAATGTCAGGAAGTACCACCCTTTCTGCAGAAGAATGGCTTATGTCCCTTTCATGCCAGAGCGGCATATCTCGATAGGCCACCTGGACATTGGACTGAACCACACGGGCCAGGCCACAGATTCGCTCGCAGACTACAGGATTTCTTTTATGAGGCATGGCACTGGAGCCCTTCTGCCCTTTTGCGAATGGCTCCTCTACTTCGCGACCTTCGGATTTTTGCAGTAGCCGAATTTCGTTGGCCATACGATCCAGACCACCGGCGATAACGCCACAAACAGATGCGAAATAGGCGTGGCGGTCCCGATTCACTACCTGGGTAGCCACAGGCTCCGGCTTCAGCCCCAGGGCAGAGCACACTTCTTCTTCCAGATCTGGATCAATATTGCTGAATGTACCTACCGCTCCGCTGAGTTTGCCCACGGCGATCTGGCTTCGAGCGCTTTTCAGACGTTCCCTGTTTCGCAGCAACTCTGCGTAGAAATGCGCAAACTTCATTCCCAGAGTGGTGGGCTCTCCGTGAATGCCGTGTGTTCTCCCCACCATGGCCTGGTCTTTGTACTGCAGAGCAAGCTTACGAGTGACTTCAATCAGGGCGTCAAGCCTTTTCATCAATAGATCTGCAGATTGCACCAGTTGCATACAGAGCGCTGTGTCCCCCACGTCCGAACTGGTCATTCCGTAGTGTATCCAGCGACCTGCCGGTCCTATGCGATCACGTACATTTGTAAGAAAGGCGATTACATCATGGTGAACTCTGGACTCGATCTCCAGGATTTCCTGCACATTGAAATCCGCTTTGTCTTTGATAGCTTTTAAATCTTCATCCGGAACTATGCCTCTTTTATTCCAGGCATCGCAAACGGCAATTTCCACATCCAACCAGATGCGATATTTGTTTTCCAGGGTCCAAATTCCTGCAATTTCCGGATGACTGTAGCGTTCGATCATAGAGGGACAAATTGAAGCTCAGTGCCTCAGGGGCAACCCTTTCCGAATGGCCGAAGTCGTGTTCCAGGGGACCTGCCCGGAACTCAGGTCTATTGCGTTGACAATTTCAACATCGCAATGTACGGCTTCAATCCTGGATTTTCCGTATGATCCACGTAGTCACTGATTAGCCTGGAATTGGCAGATTCAACTTTTCCATGACCTTCTTAATGTCTTCCCAGACATCCCTGCGCAGAGGGCTTTTTTCGCCTCCGTTTCGCAGCACATAGCTGGGATGGTAGGTAGGCATGACGGGTATTCCATTGTAATCTGACCAGATGCCGCGCAACTTCGTAATGCCCGCTGAAGTCTGCAGCAAGAATCGAGTGGATGGATTGCCCAGGGTAACAATGGCTTCGGGCGCTATTAGTTGGATCTGGCGTATCAAATAGGGACTACAGGCGGATGTTTCCTCTGGATCCGGAGGACGGTCTTTGAATCCTTTCTGCTCCACGGTGGGTCTGCACTTAACGATATTTGCGATGTAAACATCCTTTCGCGCCAGACCCATACCATTTTCAATGATTCGGGTAAGCAATTCGCCTGCCCTGCCCACAAACGGACGGCCGGTCTCATCCTCGGTCTTGCCCGGCCCTTCTCCAATGAACATTACCCGGGCAGATGGATTTCCTTCGCCAAAAACTACCGTATTTCGAGTTTCGCAAAGACGGCATTTTTTACACCCCAGGGCTGCGGCCTTGAGATTGTCCCAGTCCATGTCTGCCGGATTTGAATCCAGAGCCACCTTAGCCTTCCATCAAATGCGATGCCAGCTCAGCCAGACGAGAACGCTCGCCTTTGGTAAGGGTTACATGTGCGAAAATACTTTCATTTCGCATTCTCTGAGCGGTGAATGTAATCCCGTTCGAATACAGGTTCAGGTACGGATGGTCGATCTGAAAAAAGTCTCCTGTAAACACGATCTTGGTACCTTCGCCGGCCCTGGTAATAATAGTTTTCGCTTCATGGGGAGACAGGTTCTGCGCTTCGTCCACAATAACGTACTGCTCTGGAATAGAGCGACCGCGAATATAAGTTAGAGGCTCTACAGCCAGAAGACCGCTCTGCATAAGATACTGGATGGTACCCTGCGCCGGCGCTCGCTTATCTCCTTCCTGATTACCCGGATCATCGTCAGCTCCCAGAATGAATTCCAGGTTATCGTAAATGGGCTGCATCCAGGGCCTGAGCTTCTCGCCCAGTTCGCCGGGAAGAAAGCCAATGTCCCGGCCCATGGGAATGACCGGCCTGGCCACAAGCAATCTGCGATATCGCTTCTCTTCCAGGATTTGCTCCAGACCGCAGGCGATGGCCAGCAGAGTTTTCCCGGTACCAGCCATACCTGCCAGGGTAACCAGTTCAATTTCCGGATCCAGGAGCGCATCCATGGCAAAGCGTTGTTCCCGGTTTCTGGGACTGATGTTTAGGGCAGCCCTCTCGATCAAGGAATGCAACTTATGATCATCGCGAATTCGTCCAAGACCGCTTCGGGAATCGCTTTTCAAGGTAATATACTGATTGATCTGGAATGGGTTTTCTGCCGGCGCTTCCAGATGGATTCCATCCTTTTCCTTGAATACTTGCAGCGTCTCCTCTTCAGGTTCTTCTTCTTTTCCCGGGGGCAGAATCCTTCGGGGAGTTTTTCCGTTATCGCTCCCATTTCCATTCCCATTGCCGTTTCCATTTTCATCGGCTGGCCTGGGATCGGCGGTGCGATCCGCCATCAATGGAGTGCCGGAAAAGAAGTCGTCTACCAGGGAATCCTCCACAGCAAAGACTCGCTGGCCGCTGTATAGATGGTGATTTCGATCCAGCTGGTCCTGACTGTAATCGATGGCTTCCAGTCCCAGGACGTCAGCTTTGATACGAAGATCCGCATCCTTGGTTACCAGGCGAACGCTCTGCGCAGTTCGCTCTGAAATCAAAAGTGCGCATGCCAGGATATAGTTATCCTTGGCAATATGATCCAGTCCCGGCGGAATTTCATAATCCGGGTCTTCCAGGATAAACACTCGCAGATCCGCCCCATTTTCCAGCGAAACCCCTTCTGTAAGTGGGCCTTTACTGCGCAAATCATCCAGAGTGCGAATAATTTCCCGGGCCGCCTTACCGATGGCTGTTAGCTCTCTTTTGAATGAGTCCAGCTCTTCGATTACAATCAAAGGGATGATTAGATGAGAGTCCGGAAACTTAAGGTACGCGGATGGATCGATGAGAAATACGTTGGTATCTACAACTACGAAAGGTTTTCCGTCCGGCGGTTGCTCGCTACCATAATGACCGCGGCCACCGTTTTCCACCCGGGGAGCTTTCTGTTTTCTGGGAGACTTGTTTTTCTTCTTATCCTGCTTTCTGGACGCCATGTTCAGACCGATGGTGCGCCCTGTGTTTGTTTTGTAGAGGATTTTTTGGAGGCTGCTTCTGCCAGGCGACTGTGCTCTTCCACATCCACACGCAGGCCGTCGGTACCCCAGTCATACTTTTCCGGATATCGCGTAAGTGAAATTCGAATGAGCCAGAAGGCACAGGCAGCGGTGCTGCCCACAAAAGCGGCAAAGATGGGCGTTCGAATATAGGCCAGCTCCACCGGACCATAGGTAACAAGGAATCCGCTCAGAATATCCAGAAAGGCTGTGGAATATACCATAACACCCAGCCATTCCGCC
>JBHIXQ010000312.1:0-4081 GCA_041984705.1 Leptonemataceae bacterium
CCATCTACTCCATCTTGATCCGTTACATCTGGAATCAGAGAATAGGAATAGGAAATGTAGCGGGCGATGAATCTTCGCACTAGATCCGCTTCTTCACCCTTTTCGCTCTTGAGAAAATCTGCGAAGTGAAAGTACTGAGATTCATGAATCAGGGATGCAGCCTTTTTCTTGAAGGAAAGATCCAGCTTGGGAAGGTCTTCGTAATTTCCGGTTTTGATGTTATAGACCTTCTTTACGCTCTTTCCTTCCGGAGTTTTTTCGCGCATATAAAGACCTTTGCCTTTCTTGTTCCCCAGAGCTCCCTGATCGATGAGCTTCTGTAGGTATCCGGGCATCTTGAAGGTTTCATGAGCGCTATCTTTGGTGTTCTCATAGATGTTATCTACAATAGCTTTGTGAACATCCAGGCCTACCAGGTCTGCCGTGGCCAGAGGAGCCATGGCTCGACCTGTATATCCAGAAAGAAGCTGATCAACGAGATGGATTCCACCTTTGTCGGCCATTTTTTCTGCATAGATGGCTGCTTCATTCATGAACTGGAAGCCAATTCTGTTGCCTGCGAATCCAGGGCGATCGTTGGCAATAATAACATGCCGATGCAGCTTTTTCTCCAGGTATTCGGACAGCTCTTTTGTATAGGCTGGATCATTCTTGGGATGAACAATCAGTTCGCAAAGCACCAGCTTGTAAGGAGGGTTGAAGAAGTGAGTTCCGTAATAGTACTTCTGTCCATCTTCGTCCAGATGCGAAGCCAGTCTTTCGATAGAAAGTCCAGAGCTCACTGTGGAAACCAGCGTCCCGGGCTTTCTGGCTGCCGAGATTCGCTTCATTAAAGGTTCTTTTACATCGTAGGTTTCTGCTACCAGCTCGAACACCCAGTCTGATTCGGAGACAGCCTTTTCCAGGTCATCATCGTAGGTGCCGGGAATAAGCTTGTCCGTGAATACACCGGATCGCACGGAAGCCACCGCTGTCTGAATACCTTCTTTAGCCTTATCCAGGGTTCGGGCCAGCATGTACACTTTAGCGCCTCCGAAGGCAGCTACAATGGCTGCACTGTTGGCACCCATCGTTCCATTTGCACCCAGGATCGTTACGGTCTTAAAATCCTTCATAGCGTTTCTTTTTCTCCTGGCGCTGATGCTCGGGCAATCCAGCGCATGATATGATACCAGGCCCGGAGGCCTCTTTCATTCCACTAACTGTGGTTTAATGCCCCTCCGATCCGGGGCCTGGACAGCTTCCGGTGTCCGGTTCCTGAGTCAAATCCTTTGGATTAAGCACTTTACCCCGTATTCTGTTGCAGCAGGCTGGGCAGGCATGTTCCACCGGGACTACATTCTGCGACTGATTCAGGAGTTTGCCGTATTTCTGGCAAGGCTCACTGGCCTGAAGGACCGAAATGATCCCGAGGTGGTGTTTCTGGAGCTGGAACGTTCCTTCAGGCAATTTCTGGGCTATGACTCTCCTCTACTGGAAAGCCTGGGGCCGGATGGAGCTCTTTCGGTGCTATCAGCAGCGGATGGCGGAAATCCAGATCAACTGGCCATGGGTGCCATCCTGTTTCGGGAGAAGGCAGAAAACTACAGGAAGTACGGCGATCCCGGCATGGCAGCAAAGTGCGAAAAGCTCTCGGCCCGACTTAGTCAGGCCATTGACGGTCGACCACTGTCTCCAGAGATTCGCAAGCTTCTAGAATCCAGTCCATCGGGGGACCATCCCTGAAGATACTTCATCCTGAATTCAGGTCTGCCCGAAATGGCAAATGGTGAGTAAAGTAAGGGGCGGGTGAGCGCAGGCTGGCCAAAAAAACCTTCTTTGGGATCTTCAGCGCCGGTGTCGTTTCAGTTCCTGGTCAATCTATCACAGAAGGTAACGGGCCGCGATATACGAACCATCGCTTCCCGGTTAGAGTCCCAGGCGATATTCGGCGCCAAAGTTTAATCGAATATGATGATCTCGCAGGCCACCGAACTTGAAGGCATCATTCATGTACTGGATCTGCAGATACGCCTGCAACGGATCCAGTCCGCTGAAATTCTGAGCGATGTTTGGCTCTGTAATGGTGGCCAGTCCATTCTGACCGGCCAGACCCATGTAGAATCGCAAATCCGGCATGAAGCTGTAGTAAAGAGTGGATTCATAGGTAGTAGCTTCATAGAAGACTTTTGGATCGAGCCTGAATGTCCTCTGGCCTGTGTAGCTGCCTCCGGAATCGAAGAAATTTCCGCGATTATCGGAAACGGCGGACCCCTGTAATTGAATAGCTCCACCGCTCAGTTTCCATTCAAGGGACTGTCCAAACAGTTGAAATGAGTAAAGTACTTCCAGACTGCCGCGCACTCCTCGAAGCCACATTCGATTCTTTGTGGTCTGGGTTCCAAAGTAACTGAGCGCAGAAGTTTGAAATCCAAATGCACTTCCATCGCTGTTTGACTCTGTAATCTGAGCCAGATATTCTACTACCGGTCGGACTTCCAGAAAGTCATTTGAATAGGCAGTAATTCCCAGACCAAAGGAATGCTCAACGCGGCTCAGGTCTCGCGCATAGTCCAGATCCAGAACAAAAGAATCTGTTGGTAGCCCGGTAAGTACATCGGTGGTAGTGCCCAGTTCATAATTCGCCCGGCTGTATGCTGATTCCAGTCTTCTGGATGATACTCGCACAAGAAATCTATCGTAAAGATATTCGATTTCGCCTCCGTAAGACGCTCCGTCGACATAGCTTGCTGGCGAAGAGGTTATAGATTTGTTGCTAACCGGACCGCGAATTGCATTGAACTCATCCACGAATGGAACGAACAGCGGTCGAATCCTTGCTGCACCACCTTCCAGGCGAAAACGCACTTCGTGACGATTTACCTCTTCACCGATGAGAGTTCTGAGTAAATCGCTATCAAAAAAACCCGGTTCCTTTGTGGACTCAGAAGGATCGGTTTCGGGCTGCTGATTCTCCCTTTGCTCCTGTTCCCTCTGTTCTTGCTCTCTCTGTTCCTGTTCTTTCCGTTCCTGCTCGCGGGTTTTTTCTTCTTCTATTTGATTTAGAATTTCCTGTTGCTTGCGCTCTTCTTCTTTTCGCCGCTGCTCTTCCAGCCGTTTTTGCTCTTCCGCTCTTCGCTGGCGTTCGGCCTCTTCGCGCTTGCGTTGCTCTTCCAGTCTTTTACGTCGCTCCTCTTCTTCTTTTTGCTTATCGTCCTCATCGTTTCCGTAGTTATTGTTGTACAGAATACGAGCGATTTTGGTCTTGGAAATGACCTGCCTGCGATTACCGGATACGATAATTACGCTGGCCTGATTCTGCTGAATGATGCGTCCATTGATACGAGATCCATCGCGCAGCAATACGGTGTCTGCCAGAAGGCTCACAGGCAGAAATATTAGCATCCATAGAAAAGCTATAAATAGGTTTCGTTTGGGTTGTAGATTTCGTTTCATATCAGGGATCTTTCAATCGGATGCAGCCTGCGCCTCTGCCAGCCGCTCCAGAACTTCTTTTTCTTTTTCCAATCCTGCTCGATTATGCTCCAGAAAGAATGGGTCTCCAGGGTTCCCAAGAAGGACATTGATCTGATCCAGAGCTCTAGCGTAATCCCGGGATTCTCTGTAGATATCGGCCAGATAATAGTGAAGGGAAAGGTCATAATCCTGCCTCCGTTCCCCGGTCAATGTTTCGGTGGGGATACTCTCCAGAAGTACCTGCGCTCGCAGGCGATCTCCAGATGACAGATAGAGACGAGCCATTCCAATCTTCATGCGCGAATCGTCCGGAAATCGATCCAGGCCCTGCTTCAAATAGATCCTGGCCTGTGGCTTTCTGTCGGTTTCCAGCGAGTAAATTCCCAGGGCATATATCGCATCCGGTCTTAGAGGAGCAAGCTCATATGCCTTTTGATAGTAATGCATTACGCAGCGATGGGCCTGTAATTCTTCGCAGGCTCGGGCAATGTTCATATAAGGTCCCGGATCCCCGGGAATAAGGCCAGAGGATCTTTCAAAGAGCCGTATCGCTTCATCAAAGTTACGAAGCAGTAGGTTTAATCTGGCCGAATTATACAAGAATGGATAAAATTGCGGGTCGGCC
>JBHIXQ010000313.1:0-3794 GCA_041984705.1 Leptonemataceae bacterium
GGCTCTGTAATTGCAAGTGTAAAGCCTACTGTAGAGGTCGGGGTCAGTCCTGAAAGTCCGGCCCCGAAGAAAGGCTAGATAAAGGCTGCATAGGGTAAGCGCGTCGGCTAGTAGCAGGTATGGATTAAAGCTTACCTGCGGTGCGCAGAGCCTGTTCCAGAGCATTCCAGGCAAGGGTGGCGCACTTTACGCGTATGGGATACTGTTGCACCCCCTGGAGAGCTTCCAGGTCTTCCAGGCCTTCGGGAAAGTTGACCTGGTGCTTTTCCACGATCATAGACTTGAATCTCTCGATCAAATCCTCTGCCTGTTCCACAGTCATTCCGTCCACTGCATCGGCCATCATGGAGCCAGATGCAGTGGAGATACTGCAACCATGACCGCCCATTCCAATGGCCTTGATCACACCATCTTCTACTTTGAGATAGACCTCTACCTCATCTCCGCAGCTTCGATTCACTCCGGATTCATGAACATTGTGATCTGCAGGAATCTCTCTGTGCGAGGGTTCCTGACTGTGGTCAATAATCAGTTCTTTGTATAGATCTTCGCTAAGCGACATTTCTTTTACCTCGGAGCCGGCCCTTGAGCCCTGGCCGGCATCTTGAAAATGCTGCGAACCTTGAGCAGACCATTTATCAGGGCATCGATGTCTTCGGGACCATTGTAGAGGTAGAAGCTGGCTCTTACTGTACCGGAGATCCCTTCTTTCTTCATAAAGGGTTCGCAGCAATGATGCCCGGCGCGTACAGCCACTCCCTCTTCGTCCAGGATACTACCAATATCATGCGGATGCACACCTTCTAAAAGAAAGCTGATTACTCCTCCGCGATTCTCCAGGTCATTGCTTCCAAACAAACGAATGCCAGGAACCTTCTGCATTTCTTCCAATCCATAGTTCAGCAGTGCCAGTTCGTGGCTGTGTACATTTTCCAGGCCCACCTGGCTGAGATAGTCCAGGGCTACAGAGAAGGCCACGACTCCTGCGATGTTCGGAGTACCGGCTTCAAACTTCATAGGAAGTGGAGCAGGCTTAAATGAATCTCTGGATACAGTCAGGATCATATCGCCGCCCCCCAGGAATGGCTCCATGTTTTCCAGTATTTCCCGTTTTCCGTAGAGGGCACCTACTCCAGTAGGTCCCAGCATTTTATGTGCACTCAATGCATAGAAATCGCAGTCCAGCTCCTCAACATTGACGTTCAGATGACAGGCACCCTGGGCTCCATCCACCACGAAGAGAGCTCCTGCCTTTCGCGCCGCCTGGCCAATGGTTTTTAAGTCATGGATTGTGCCCACAGCGTTGGACATATGAGCTACCGATACGATTCGAGTGCGATCGGTGATGACTTCCGACAGACGACCGAGGTCGTAGCGAGCATCCTCTGTAAGCGGGATATGACGGAGGACAGCGCCGGTCTTCTTCGCGGCCATCATCCATGGAACCAGATTGGAATGGTGCTCCAGTTCGCTTACCAGGATTTCATCCCCTGGCTTCAATTCATTCATGGCCCAGCTGTAAGCCACGATGTTCAAGCTTTCTGTAGTATTACGTGTGAAAATGACGGTGTCCGGGTCCGGGGCGCCCAGGAATTTGGCCAACCTGGCCCGAGTCCTATCATACAAATCTGTTGCTTCGTAGCTCAGTCTGTATGCGCCGCGATGAATGTTGGCATTGCGGCATCGGTAATAGTCTTCAAACGCTTCAATGACTCGCCGGGGTTTCTGAGAGCTGGCTGCGCTGTCTAGAAATACCAGCGGCTTTCCATTCATCCGGGTGGATAGAATAGGGAAGTCCTCTTTGATCTTTTGATAATCCAGTAGTTTACCTGACATGGAAAGCCAATCTCCCGGTTATAAACCTTACTCCGGTAAAAAAATAGTCCGCGGTCTGCATTGCCAGTGTTTTTGCCCTGCAACAGTGGTATTCAGGCCGTGGTCCCAGATTGGGAATAGAGGCCTTAAACTGGCATCCTGGCCAGCCTTATTCTCAGGAGCCAGCGGCGGACCAGACCCGGCGTACCTGTCAAGCGTCCAGATCCACCAGCACATCTCCATCCTTGAGTTCTACAGGATAGATCTCGATGCTTTCTGTGGCTGGCATCCTGGTGGCTTCTCCGGACTCGATGTCGAAGCGGGCCCCATGTCTTGGACAGATGATTTCTTTTCCGTCCAGCTTGCCCCCATTCAGGGAGCCACCATCATGGGTGCATGTGTTTTCGAAGGCACAGATTTTTCCGTTCAGTCTGGTAAGGGCCACCCGACCAATCCTGGTGTTGCAGGTGAATATTTCCCCTTCCTTGATTTCTGATTCCGAGGCCAGTTTATCTGCCATATGCGCTCCTGAGGTCTATCCGACTGTTTGTATTCCGGTTAAAATACCACTCATGGAAGTCCATGGCGGTTTGTTACGGTTAACTTTCAAGGATGGGAAACATCTCATCTCGCAGGCTGGCAAGATCTTCTTCAGTCAATCTAAGCTCGGAAAGAATCTCTTCCATGAATCCTTCAATCAGCATTCGTCTGGCTGCTTCCAGAGGAATGCCTCTGCATTGCAGAAAGAAAAGGGCCTGTTCGTCCAGATCGCCTACAGTGGCGCCGTGTTCACAGGACACATCTTCGGACTGAATAATCAGTTTTGGCATGGACTCGGCCCGAGCCTTCTTGCTCAAAACGATGTTGTTGTTGGTCTGATGCGAATCTACCTGTTTAATATGCGGAGGAGCTACCAGAGAGCCATTAAACACGCTATGAGCCCTGTCTCTTAGAACCGTTTTATAAAGCAATGTGCTTACGCAATGATCTGCTTCGTGGCTCACTTCCATTTCCATATCATGAAACTGAGTAGCCCGGCCGGTATACAGTCCAATGCCCCGAAATGCTGCCCCCGGTTGGATGGCCCGGGTGCGAACGAACCCTTTGCCTGTAAGTCCGCCGCGATGAATGGCGCAATAGTGAACATTGCTGTCTCTACCTTCCAGGAAATCTACGCGATGGAAATGAAAGCTCAGGTCATCGTGTTTGCGACTGTCGATCATTCGAACATGGGAATTGTTTCCGGACTCAATAAATGTTGTGCTGCTCCACATGCGGCCCAGTTCATCTGAATTCTGTCCCGGATCAACGTATTCGATAAACAGATCCAGTTCTCGGTTTGGATCCACTTTGATAAAAAGGGAGGGAAGATGCAGATTTCCATTGCCCGCATGCATGCGAATGCGAAGCGCTATGTTCTGCGTTATGTGTAGCGCAATGGGTTTGCCGTAGGCCAGAGTGGTAAGTTCGAAAGGATCGGCTGTGTCTCTGGCCCTGTTCAGAAGCCAGGTCCATTCACTGGAATTCTGGCCAGGGTCCAGAAGGCTAATTCCCTGCTCGCTGTAGGCAGATTTGT
Source organism: Leptonemataceae bacterium (assembly GCA_041984705.1). Taxonomy (GTDB): domain Bacteria; phylum Spirochaetota; class Leptospiria; order Leptospirales; family Leptonemataceae; genus UBA3465. The sequence goes on from JBHIXQ010000313.1 coordinate 3,392, forward strand.
TCTCTGCGGAGGGCGAAGGAAGCGATTGATACTCCTGAAAAGACTTACCTGACTCCTTGCAATACTGGAGCTCAATATTCAGCTCACCTGGACTTCGTCCCAGTACATCCACCCCATCCAGGCGAACCTTTCTCCACGCTTCGCTGGATTTATCAGGGTAGGTATCTGCAGTGGCTTGCTTGAGCGCTGAAATTGCTTCGTTCTGGATCTGGGCAATCCCGCTCATGCATTCTCTCCTGCAGCGGCTTTGCCAATGGGCAGGCATCGCCTGCATCATGCCCTGGTACTCCGACTCGGTGAGGCCGTCGGCAAGGCCGAACGTTGTGGACCGGTTGAGCGCGATGCGGTCAGGATCCGCGATACTGACGATCTCGGCGAGTCGGGCCCACTGATCGGGTTCGAG
>JBHIXQ010000313.1:3804-4069 GCA_041984705.1 Leptonemataceae bacterium
ACCCGGCCATCCATGAAGATATGGACTTTGTCCAGCGAAAGATAGTTCAAAATACGCTGATAGTGAGTGATTACCAGCATGGACCGGTCAGCATTATTTTGCTTTTCGATGTTTTCTGCGATGATTCTAAGAGCATCGATGTCCAGTCCGGAATCCACTTCATCCAGAATAGCCAGACCCGGTTTCATCAGACTCATCTGGAGAATTTCATTTCGCTTCTTTTCTCCTCCGGAAAAGCCATCGTTTACATAACGACCCATGAAAT
>JBHIXQ010000314.1:0-4065 GCA_041984705.1 Leptonemataceae bacterium
TTCGCGCAGTGTCCTTTTTCCATGCCGGTGAAGCAGGGGAAGGTACGGACATAGCTCTAGAGGGAACCGTGGCGCATCCAGTTATCCGGGATGGTTATTGCCTCATCGCAGACGCTACTCAGCAGCCCGGTAAGCATCCCTGCCTGGAGAAAAACGGTCTTCGATCGGCCGCGGGAGTTCTGCTGCGAGATACATCAGGAAAAGCAAACGGATTGCTGGTTGTATATTCCACCGATCCCCTGGATGATCCGGAATTTATATTCTCCATCTTAAAGTTAATCTCCGTCCGGGCTGCGGCAGAACTGGAAAGGCAGCAGGCCAGACAGCATCTGGAGGATAGCGAACGAAACTCCAGACTGCTGCGCGAAAAGGCCGCTGATGGGATATTTGTCCTGGATGCTCGGGGACACGTAATGGAATTGAATCCGGCTGCGCTTAAAATGCTGGGCCAGAGTGAATCGGCCGTTCTGGACCAACCAATCCAGAGCTTTGTGCAGGACTCCGAATTTCTTTCCGAAAGTGGTGACATTTCCTTGCAGAGGGTTCGATTTCGCAGCATCGATCAGCCGAGAACATGCGAAGTTTCCTCTGTGCGAATGCCTGATGGACGTATCCAGCTAATCGCCCGAGACATTTCCGATCGTCTACTTACAGAAGCGAAGTACGGAGTGATCTTTGAAGGCGCCAACGATGCAATTTTCCTGGCAGAGCTACGTTCCGGCTCTGTTCTGGAAGCCAATCAGCAATGCGAAGAGATACTTGGATTACCCAGAGAGCAATTCCTGGGCAGGCCATACACAAACATTTTTGCAGAAAGCGAGCAGAAGAGAGTTAAAAGACTCTTTGATTATTTCCTGCTTCAGCGTGGATATAGGAGCGGCAGGCTCCGAATGAACTTCCATAGACGCAATGGCACCGTACTTCCTGTGGAGATCTCTACCAGGCTTGTAGAAGATGCGGATCAGTCCATGGTAGTGGGCGTTGTGCGAGACATTACAGATGCTGTGCGAGCAGACAGCGAAAGAAAGTCTCATTTAACTACTCTTTCATTGCTCGAAGAAGCTGTTATCGAGCTGGATGAAGGCTTTAATGTAATCAATGCCAATGAGCCTTTCAGGAAATTTTTTGGTCAACTTCCGGAAGACAATGCGAAGCTCTCCCTCCCTTCACTGATCCATAAGGATTTTCGGGAGATGCTGGCTTCCAGTCTTTCTTCCTTGCTAAAGGGCAGAAGCAGAGTCAGACTCAGATTCCCTGTACTCTCAGCAGAAACCGGGATGAGCTGGTTCGAAGGCAAATTTATCGCCTACAAAGAGCGGGATAGAACAGCCATTCGAGGGCTGATTCGCGATACAACCCTGGATTACATTTCAGAAAAACAGAGGCACTTTGCCGCCTACCACGATAATCTTACCGGCCTCGCCAATCGCACTCGCATGGAAGAAGACGTGCAGAAAGCTTTGCTACAGGCTGAATCTGAAGGTCATAGCGTTGCTGTGGGTCTCATTGACCTGGATCACTTCTTCAATATCAACGAGATTCTGGGTCACAAAATGGGAGACAGGGTGCTCGCTCTGTTCGCAGAAAAGTTAAGGGCCATCCCGGAGTTGAAGAACGGCCTTTATCGATGGGGCGGAGACCAGTTTGTTTTCTTGATGGATCGAGTCAGGGATCCAGAGAAGGTTCGAGGTCTGGCCACTCTGTTGATGGAATTGATTCGACTGCCCATGGAAGTGGAGACGGAAAAGGTGCACGTTACCTGTAGCGCCGGCGTAGCACTGTTTCCTCAGGACGGCGGTAATCTGGACGAAATCATAGGACAGGCAGACCGGGCACTAAACTATGCGAAGAAACAGGGTCGCTTCAACTACAAGTTTGCCAGCGACCTACCCAGGAAGGCATTTTATCAGCATCAACTTTCCATTCGAAACCATCTGGTAGAGGCCATTGAGAATCGACTCATCGAACCATTCTTTCAGCCCATTGTAGAATCCGGAACCCATCGTATTGTGGGCATGGAAGCTCTGGCCCGATGGCCAAACACCAATGGTCTGGGCAAAGTTGGACCGGATTCTTTTATACCTCTGGCAGAAAGCATGGGACTGATCTCCGATCTCGGGCGAACAGTGCTGGAAAAGGCCCTGGGCTATCACTCCGATTTAAAAGCGAAAGGCTTCAACCTGGAGCTTTCGGTAAATATCTCCAGACGACAGCTTTTTAGCCGGGATCTGGCCAGTACGCTTCTCAAGATGGTGGAACAGGCCGGTTTAACTACTTCCGAAATCGTGCTGGAGATCACAGAATCTATAGCCATGCTGGAAGTAGAGAATGCCACGGCTCATTTGCTGGATCTGCATCAGGCTGGATTTCGCCTGGCCATAGATGATTTTGGCACGGGATACTCCACTCTGGCGCAGCTACATGAAATGCCGGTGGATGAAATTAAAATCGATCGAGCCTTCGTTCAGCGCATTCATACCGGAGAAGGCTATCGCATACTTCAGGCCATTACCGGTATGGCATCCGCTCTGGGGCTTACAATGGTGGCGGAGGGAGTGGAAGACCCGCAGTCTCTGGATAAACTGGAGGGCCTGGGTGTTCATTCCATTCAGGGATTCTATTTCAGCCCACCTCTGGAAGCCGGGGAATTCAGTCGATTGATGGAAAATCAGAAGAAATAATCCTATAGCGCCACTCAGATATCTGACATCCTGCTTTAACATTTGACAGAAAGGGATAATGTTTCAGTCATTACTGAAACATTCGAAACCTCAGATTCTGGAGCGATCCCCATGATTCGAAGACTGTCCATCCTGTTTTTAGCTTTTTATGTTCTTACCTTTATTCCACTTGCCAGCCAGAGTCTACAGGCAGAGCCCACTGCCCGCGAAGTAGTAAATCAGATGGATCAGAAGACCCGGGGAAATACGTCACAGGGACTGATGGAGCTACAAATCGACCGGGACCGTGTGCATCGAAGTCTCTTGATGCAGATCTGGGATGAATCCAGCACAGACCGTGCCTTTATTCGAGTACTGAAGCCGGAGCGTCGATGAATTTATCCGGAATGACCACGCCGATCGATAACGTTTTAACGCGTACGTCTTCATCCGCCGAGATTTTCTTCGTATCGAGGAAGTCGTGGATGTCCGCATGGAATACGTTGAGATAAGCCGCACCCGACCCTTGTCTTTGACCTTGCTGATCTGCATATCGGAATGCGTTATCGAGAAGCTTCATAACACCGACGACACCTTTCGTTACATTCTCGATGCCCTTAATCGATTCACCTTTCGCGCGAATCTTCGATAGATTCAACGATACGCCTCCGCCTACTTTCGATAGCTGCATCGAGATCCCGACGGCTCTTTCGATGTCATTCAGCGAGTCGCCCACTTCGAGCAGGAAACACGAAACTAATTCGCCCCGACGCTTCCGGCCCGCATTTAAGAACGTCGGCGTTGACGGTTGGTATTCTTGCCGCATAATCAGATTTACGTACTCGATCGCCTTGGCTGCGTCTCCTCCCGCAAAGAACAACGCGACAATAGAAGCGCGATCTTCGTAGCGTTCGAGAATCTTCTTACCGTCGTTCGTCTTAAGGGCATAGTCGTTATAGAATTTGAACGCGCTCATGAACGAAGGGAATCGGAATTTGTGCGCATAAGCCGCCTGATAAACCGCCTTGATTTCATCGAAAGTATAGGCGTCCAGGAATTCGGTTTCGTAGTATTCGTTATCACGTAGGTAGTCGAGCTTTTCGCGAAGGTCGTGGAAAAATACGGTGTTTTGGTTTACGTAGTCAATAAAATAAGCGCGGACGGCTTCGATATCCTTTTCGAATTGGAACCGGCCGTCCTTCTGTAGCATAATTTCGTTATTAAGCTCGATATAACTTGCGTGTTTATTCGTCAAGCGCATTCACCCTCTCGATAAATTGTCGTACATCTGCGTCCGTGCCCGCCAGTTCAAAGCGCCCGACTATCGGCACGCCGTACTGCGCTGCAATCACGTCCGCCGCCTTTGCGTAATTATCGCCCCAATTGCGATTACCCGACGCAGCTA
>JBHIXQ010000315.1:0-4054 GCA_041984705.1 Leptonemataceae bacterium
TTCCGTTAGCTCCAGAGAAATGTCGGAACCTTTCAGGCCGTTGGTCTTTAGCAGTCTCTCCAGCTCAGGAAGGAATCGGTTATTCTCCAATTGTCTGGCGCTCATATTCAGCGCCAGTCGCCCGGTGAATCGATCCTCAGCTCTCCATTTTGCCAGTTGCTGAAGACCGGTCTGCAGAGACCATAAATCCAGATCGCGAATGGAGCCCGTTTCTTCGGCCAGGGGGATGAACTGGGCCGGGGATACCTGGCCGAGCTGATCATTGTTCCAGCGCATGAGCGCTTCCAGGCCTACCACCGTTTCTGTTTCTAAATCGAATACAGGTTGATAATGCAGCTCCAGTTCATTCTTTCGCGCAGCCTGGCGAAGTTCTGTGTCCATAAGTAATCTGGTCTGGATTTCCGTTTCCATGGAGCGTTCGAATCTACAGAAGTTGTTACGGCCTCTGGCTTTTGCGCGATACATGGCTGCATCTGCATTTTTAATCAATTGATGAATGTCCTCTCCATCTCCCGGAAAAAAGCAGATACCAATACTGGCAGAAAGAAACAGATCATGAGCATCTACGTTTATGGGATTGCGAAACATCGTCAGGATTCTCTCTGCATGCTCTTCAGCCTCGGACTCTTTAGAGATGGTGTAGACCATCATGAATTCGTCTCCGCCAAGCCTGGCCAGAAAGGCATTTTCCGAAAGTTGCGATTGGAATCCTCGAGCCACTTCATTGAGCAATCGGTCTCCCACATCATGACCCAGAGTATCGTTGATGTTCTTAAAATGATCCAGATCCACAAACAGTATAGCCCGTCTTTGAAGATTCCCTTCCATCTCCAGGATCTCCGATAGATGGGCATACAGGGCTTCTCTGTTTGGCAGACCGGTGAGCAAATCTGTATAGGCCATGGTTCGCAACTTCTGCTCCGCTGCGATTCGATCGGATATATCGGAGCTGATCAAAATGATCCGTTCCTTTTCATGGTATTGCAGAATGCCAATACGCGTATTAAACCAGGCAATCTCTCCATTGGCATTATATCCTCTTATATCAAAAGTAAAGGGATGGCGCTCTTCTTTAATTCGATTCAGGGCCCAGGTCAGTTGAGCTCGGTCCTCCTCCGGAACAAATACCCGGCAATCGTTGCCTACAACATCGTCCATGTTGTAGCCGGCGGTAACTGCATTTACATATAGAATGGTTCCTTCAATGTCCAGAAGCAAAACGATACTGGGCTGGTTTTCCAGTATGAATCTTAACTGCTCTTCGCTCTTTTGAAGTTCTCTTGCCTGATTTCGAGTCCTGGAAATATCGAAGAATGATACTACTGCTCCACGCTGCTTTGGACCACCGTCCGAGAATGGAATGGAGTTCACCGAAATCCAGCGAAAGGATCCATCCGGCCGACTGACCCCCAGAACGGTTCCGTACTGAGGCTCTCCGGTGCGCATGGCCACTTCAGAAGGATGCTGTTCTCCTGAAATGGGCACTCCATCTTCATTAACAATGTGCCACTGGGGATCCATGGAGGATTTTCCCAGAAGCTGGGATTCGCTCAAACCCAGGATCTCCAGAGCGCTGTTATTGTAGGAAACAATAACACCTTCGGAATCATGAACAACGATTCCTTCTGCCAGGATGGAATAGACTCTCTCCATGGCGGATTTCATGTTCTTCTGTTCGGTGATATCTACCACGACGCCGGCCATATCCACCGCCGTCCCATTCTCAAACCGTACGTTTCCGCGACCTTCCAGCCAGCGAATCTGCCCATCCGGTGTGCGAATTCGGTGCTCCACCTGGTAGGAAGCGCCAGGATCCTTCATAGCTGCATCCAGCGATTTCTTCAAACGGTCCAGATCCTCTTCCAGAATTAAGTTGAAATAGCTTTCGATGGAACCATCAAAGGCCCCATCCTTAAGGCCAAATATGGAGGCCACGTTTGCAGACCAGTACACCTCTCCAGTCCGAATATTCAGATACCAGTGACCGATGTTTCCCTGCTCCATGATATTGTTCAGTGAGCGTAGCAGGGATCGGTTTTCGATTCTGGTTTCATCGCTTTGCTGCAAAGCCTTACGTGTTGCATTCCAACCGAGCCAGTAAAGAACCACAGCTACGAAGAAATAGGAAATTCTGCGAAACCATTCAGCAAAAGGCGACGGAGGTTCTGCCAGAGAGATATGTCCCTGAAAGGTAAGATAGGCAATACCACCTGAAGACAGGGCCGCAATTAATGCAGTAAGGACCACAGAACGAGGCCCAAAGAGAATACCGGCCATCATTATAGCCAGTAGATTGAGCATGATAATCGTATCGTAGATGCCCATGCCCTGCAGAGGCTGAAGATTGGCTGCACCTAAGAACGTGCCAATCAATAGTATTCCCGCTACCGCAGACTTTCCGGCCCTTAGCAGAAATATGAGAAAAATACAGAGGGATGTCAGAATGCCTGAAAGTAGAAGGAATCTTGACCCCAGAACTTGAAACAATCCCAGGGGAAATAGAAACAATATGCTGGCCGCAAGCATCCAGAATATTGCAGGACCGAGAACTCTGGTCCTCCTTTCTGCAGCTGCCGACGAAAAACTGTGCGGCATTACAATCTTTTCTATCCAGTCAGACAAAAATATCTTCTCCTTTCTTAGTTAGCGTTCTCGCAGATTGCCCCAGATAAGCAACCGAGAAATAGCTGTAGGACCTGAGAAACCAGACAGCTTTGTAATGCCCGCCATTTTTGAAATAGAGTACATAACGTTCTTTGAAGAAATGGAAAAAAATAACAATAGAAGCTGGTTTCAAAAGCATCGGGATCGGTATGCGAACCATGTACGCAAACCATTTCTCCAATATGTTTCATTAACCGCCAAAGAGATCCAGAAAGGCGGAGGGAAAATTGAAACCGATCCCGCTCGCTGTATCTCTCGGATAAACAGTGACATTCAATTTTCCCGAGATAAGTCCCCCTACAATTTATATATGACGGCCTTTTTCTCTCCAAAAGGCAGCAAAGAAAAGTCCCTGCCCGGATTCTTTCTCAGGTTCGGCGCCAGAGATGCCTTTTTTATGATTGGATGTTATTCGCCTGCAACCGGGCAATTGCAGGCCATCCGAAACAATATAGCGCTCCATACAAAGAAGGTTACCCGGATTATTAAGAATCCGGCGCTGATGCGCAATGACTGAATTGGCAATCGACGGATGCGAATTCGGGGATTTCCGCTCTGGCCATTTTTTCGCTTGATATTTCCCTGCTACAACTATCATGACCTCATCCGGAGGGCCCCATGAAATACGGCATTTTTAGCATCCTTTTGAGCTTACTGAGCGTTACACTGTTGCATTGTGGCAATCCTACAGAGGCATTGTACAAGAAATATCATTCCGTAGTGTCCTCGGTGGGAGAGCTGGACGATGCGAAAATGGAAAAGTACATCAAAACCATGCGGATCCTGCGACAGCAGGGGATTCAGTTTCAGCAGTGGCTGGCTGAAAATCCCGACGGGGGTAAGGAAGGATTCAACAAGATAGAGGCCGCTATTCAAGAAGGTGGCTTTGAGGATTACGCTACCTTTGTCAAAGTAAACGCCAAGGTTGCCTGGGCCTGGAATATGGCACAGGCTCAGGTGGGAATGGAAAAGCAAAAAGATCTCAACCAGGCCTCCCAGGACATGACTCAGCAAGGAATCGATTTGATCGATCAGCAACTGGCCGATCCCAATATTCCCGAAGAAACGAAAGCAGAGTTAAGAAAGACTCGAGAACAACTGGCATCTCAAAAAGAGGAAATCGCAGAGACCTGGGATAAAAACAAAGTCTACGCAGACTGGGCCATGAAGGTAGTGGGACCTCTGACCAACGACAAAGAGGTGGCTCTTGTGAAGAAATACGAACCGCAGCTAATGGAGGTTTTTACCGGTCTGAGCAAAGAACAGATCGATCAGATTCATGAACTATCCATGCCGCAACTGGAACTGGAGCCATGACACACTCTGTATGGTTTGAAATTCCGGTCCTGGACCTGGAACAGGCCAAACTGTTTTATGAATACGTTCTCCA
>JBHIXQ010000316.1:0-367 GCA_041984705.1 Leptonemataceae bacterium
ATTATCGTGGGACTGATTTTCCTGGAGATGATTCTGGGTTGGATCCAGCATCGTCCGTACTACAGGGTAAATGATACGGTGGCAGGCATCAGCACCGGTATCATGTTCATGCTGGTAGGTGTGCCCACTTTGTTTGGAGCGCTCATCGTTTATGACTGGATTGAACGAAACCTTTCCATTTTCTCTCTTTTTGGCTGGCAGCCCATCCCTTTCGACGATCCGCTGATCTTTCAGTCTTCATTTCCGTTTGTTCAGATCAATGCAGTGCCTTTCATTTACTGGGTGGCTGTGTTTTTCGCAGTGGATTGTCTCTACTACTGGTTTCATCGTCTCTCTCATGAAATCAATTTCCTCTGGGGATCCCATG
>JBHIXQ010000316.1:377-4043 GCA_041984705.1 Leptonemataceae bacterium
GAGGGTGTTCGAATACGCATTCTTCCTACCTCTGGCCTTCCTGGGCGTGAACTGGTTCATGTTCCTGTTTGCGCACCGAGTATTGAAGCTCTATCAATTCTGGGTACACACTGCAGCGGTTCCCGAGCTCGGCTTTCTGGAATACTTTATGGTCACTCCTTCCAATCACAGGGTTCACCACGGAAGGAATCCTCAGTACATAGACAAAAACCACGGTGGAATCTTTATCATCTGGGATCGAATGTTTGGCACCTATGAACCAGAAAGAGAAAAGATCAACTACGGAATTACGAATCAGCTCACAAGTTTCAATCCTCTGTGGATGACCTTCCATTATTATTCAGAGCTATGGCAAATGACCCTGGCCGCCAGATCCTGGAAGGATAAGATTAAAGTATGGTTTGCCAAACCTGGCTGGAAACCGGCTGACCTGGGCAGCAGCGAAATCGTCTATTCTGATCCGGATCGTCCAGATTATGATCCCCCTCTGCCGCGAAGGGTCAAGGTTTACGGATTCTTCCAGTTTATGGCTCTGTCCGGTTTCGGTCTTCTGGCCTATAGCCTGGCTCACGATTCCGCTTTCGGAATCTTCCGGCTGATGATCCTCATTGGCTTTACTGTATACGGACTCACAAATGTAGGTGGCATTCTCGATAGCAAAGGCTGGGTATTCCCATCGGAGATGCTTCGTCTGGTGCTACTTCCCATGGCAGCCTTTCTGATTCATCTGAACGGATACCTGGAAGTTAATCTGCTGCTCTATATCGTAGGATACAGTGCTGCCTCCCTTATCTGGCTGACCTTGCTTCGTCGCGCATTTACCGGAGAAGACGATCCGGAAGTGACGGCCATGGCAGCCTGATCCTTCATTAGTCTGGCAGCGCTTCAAAAATATCCAGAAAGCATCCGGTGGGGAATCCGCTAAAGGACATCCGAATACCGGAATTTCGTTCAGGGCGCCTGGCTACGGTGTAGCACTGATAAACAGTTTTCGCCTGTTGTAGTTTCCCTTCGAAGCATGGCCGGCGTCCTGGTTTTGGGCTGGCTACATAATGATGATTTTTTGATCCCTATTTTCAAAAACTGAGAAATAAAAAAATCCCGGCTTGTTATCCATACGGTCGTCTAAGCCCGTATGAAGCCACCGATCTGTACATTGTGCGGTGATGATTTCCGCCATGAGTGGGATGGAAATGAGGCCGGTGGTGGTCTGGTTCAATTCATGGATTACAGGCCTCTCACTGGAAACAAAGTGGGTCATCCCTCGGGACTGGCCTTTTTTTGTTCCAGACATCTTTCCCAGGCAAGAAGTCTACACCATTTACCTATGCAGGAAGCACTGAAGTTGATGCGTGAAGACACCACTCTTACCAGTCTTCGTTAGACTTTGTCTCGGAAACATCGAGATGATCCCATACCAGGACTGCTAACTTTCAGAGTCCCCGACATCCGTATCCATCAACTATTTATTCTCCTTGATCTTCTCCAGCTCTGCAGGCGAAGGGAAGATGCGATTCTGGTCCAGCAGGTAGTAGCTTAGATTCAGAAAAGCACGGCTCTTGAGGTAGTGCGCCGGACAATGACTGGCCAGTTCTGGATCCGCTACATCGCATGGACCCGGACTTTCATGGGGCGGGTGGATGGTGTATGTCGTTCCCGGACCTCCTTCTACGGATTGCACGTAAAACAGCGGCTCCTGGATCCATCCGAACAGGTTTCCGTAAGCGAAATAAGCGGAGCCTCCGTCGGATTTCATTAGATCTCGTCCGAATGATGTGAAATAGGTCTCCTTGCCGATGAATCCCAGTATGGTAGGAAATACATCCAGCTGTGATACTATCTCGTCACGAATGCCTGGCTGAATCCTACCAGGTGCATAGAGCAAAAGAGGAACGTTTCTGTCCTCGTAATAACTCAAATACCGATGGTGACTGTGATCGGATACGAACACAAAGATGGTGTTATTGAAGTAGGGAGCCTTTTTCGCTTCTTCCAGGAAATCGTGAATAGCCCAGTCCGCATAATGATAAACATTGAGATACTCATGGTCCTGCACCGTTTCATCGAATATGTTAAACCTTTCTTCCGGGGTATGATACGGATAGTGCGTTGTAACCGTGTGAACCGTGGCCAGGAAAGGCTGATCTGCGGGCAGCTTCTGCACCTCTTCATGTATGATCTGTAGAATTCTTCGATCGCTGAATCCCCAGCCTCCGGTACCCTGTTTCAGGCCACGCTTTTCGATTTCCTCTTTGCCAATAAGATTGGTAAAACCCCAGTGGCTCATGATTGTTCTTTTGTTGTTAAAATCTAAATCGTTACCGGAAACGAAATAGGTTTTATATCCCAGACTTTGAGCAACCGTTCCCAGGCCAGAAAATCGATTTGTAATCTGCGGAGTTCGTACCGCGGTCAGTCCAGGTCTATCCGGTACTCCGCCGGCCAGAGCCATCAATCCGTTGGTGGTTCGCCCTCCGGGCGCATAAAAATGGGTGAAGAATAATCCCTGTTTGAGCAACTCATTGAAATAGGGCGCTACTGTTTTTCCTTCTACTTTTCCATCCGTAATGGGTGAAATGAATTTCCCGGTCCATCCTTCCAGGATCACCACCATTATGTTCGGTGGTCGGCCTTCGCGACTACCTTCGAGCTTTCGTAGTAGCGGATATTCATCACTTACAAACCTGGCTCCGGGAAAATCGATGGCCTGACGCACTACATCTATGGCTGTATCCACTTCCATTTTATGTCTTTCCGGAATGGAGGTGCTTTTGAGGTCTACTATGGCCGTATAAACCCCATTCACTGCCAGTAGATTGATGAAATGATTCCGGGTAAATACGGCATCTGTGACTCGTAGCGGATTGGTCTGCACACCGCCGCGAATTCCCACAACTATAAGAACTATGGTCGCAAGGATAGCGAGGAGCGGTTGCTTCCAGCTTCTGGTATCATGTTCATACGGAATCTTTTGAAGTAACCAGATCACGAGAGCTACAAAGCCAGTGGTAAGTGCCAGTCCGCCAATAACTGTAAATGGAGCGTTTTGCAATGCCGCGCCCAGAATGACAAATAACTCGGTGCCCAGAAATGCATAGGCTTCGTAACCGATATGTTTGTTCGCATTCTCGAAGTATATTACATCCGCGACCAGAATAATGACCTGAAAGAAGAGCACAAAGGGAGGAAGATAAACCCATAGAATGCGATAGAGAGAGTAGCGATTCAAGTAATGCATCATGGCCAGAAGCATAAAAGGGCCCATGATAATGCAAACTGTGGAAATATCGAATCGAAGGCCAAGAAGAAAGGCCCAGAGAATATCTGTCCAGGGACTATCCCCGGAGCGATATGAGTAGATGGCGAAAAAAAGGATTCGATAGGCCAGAAATAGACCCAGACTAATCCCGATGTAAGTTGAAATCAGTCTATAATTGTAGGGGAGCCTCTTCCACATAGAATGAAGCTCCCATCGTCCTTTCAAGGGTCAAACGATTTGTGCCTCAAGCGGACTTGAGTTTCTCGATGACCTTTTTCAGACGGTCTGTTACTTCCTGGGCCAGAGCCAGAAGATCCGGATTATTCACAGCCTTCATGGATTCCAGAGGGTTGTTGGCGGCCACTTCTGTACCCCCTCCGTCCTTTTCCTGAACGATCACATTGCAG
>JBHIXQ010000317.1:0-4042 GCA_041984705.1 Leptonemataceae bacterium
TCAAAGAAAAGGCCCTGTATACGGCAGGCGAATTCACTCTTGAGATCGCCACCGGCGAAGAAGGCCCTCAACTCATCGTTCGAAACCTGGCGGATCCGGATCACATTGTAATGGCATCCATTCCAGGGAAATCCCTGGCGGGCACCGGCCGAGCCAATATGGCCATCCATGAATCCAGAGGTTCTTTCACTGTAGAGGAAGACTTTGAAGAAGTATGTACAGATCAAATTATCGAATCTGTATCTGAACGCAAGACTCCGGACAGCATTTTGATTCGCGGTAGTTTCGTATGTCCGGATGAAAGCCGTATCGCATACCAGATGCGATTCATTCCTGCATCTGAGACTCGCATGCTCGTAGAAGTCCAGACCTTCGAACGATCCAACCGTTCTTTTCTTTTTCTGAAATCCAACGAGAAGGAAGGTTACTTCGGATTCGGTGAGCAATTCACATTCTTTAATCTAAAAGGAAAACGCCTCCCTATTCTGGTTCAGGAGCAGGGAATTGGAAGAGGAGCAGAGCCCATAACCACCGGAGCCAATATCACTGCAGGCGCCGGAGGGGACTGGCATACAAGTTATGCTGGAGTTCCGCATTTCATTACAAGCGAAATGCGATCTCTAATGCTCATTAACTATGAGTATTCTGTATTCGATATGCGAGAGGATGATTATACCGTCGTGGAAGTGGCCTCTCCCAGACTCATGGGCGAGATCTACTATGGGAAAACCCCGGGGGATCTGGTAACGGCAGCAACGGAGTATACCGGTCGAATGAAAGCGTTGCCTGACTGGTTTCATAAAGGGGCCATAATCGGAATGCAGGGTGGAACAGAATCCGTGCGAGATAAACTGGCCAAACTGGAACAGGAGCAAACACCTGTGGCCGCTTTCTGGCTACAGGACTGGGTGGGTCAGCGAAAGACGAACTTTGGCAAGCAGCTCTGGTGGAACTGGGAGCTGGACAAAGATCGATATCCCGGCTGGGAGGAGTTGCTGGCTGATCTGAACGAAAAGGACATTCGTGTGCTTACCTACATCAATCCGTTTGTGGCAGATATTGGTGAGCTAAAAGAAAACGTTCGCAGGAATCTATTTGAAGAGGCCAAATCAAATGGCTATCTGATCAAGAATCCAGAGGGCGAGCCCTATCTCATTTTGAACACAGACTTTCATGCGGGACTGCTGGATCTGACCAATCCGGAGGCTGTAAGCTGGATCAAGCAGGTCATCAAGGATGAATTAATCGCTACCGGAGCCTCCGGATGGATGGCCGATTTTGGCGAAGCCCTGCCGTTCGATGCTGTACTGTATAGCGGCGAATCGCCGGCCACCTACCATAATCGTTATCCCGAAGTCTGGGCTCGCATAAATCGCGAAGCGATACAGGAAGCAGAGAGAGACGATATTGTATTCTTTACTAGAAGCGGATTCACTCGCAGTCCAGCATTCACTACTCTGTTCTGGCTGGGTGATCAACTGGTAAGCTGGGACCAGTACGATGGTATCAAAACTGCAGTAACTGGACTTGTCTCCAGTGGTCTTTCTGGTTATAGCTTGAATCACTCGGACATCGGCGGCTATACCACGATTAACAATCCCATCAAGGATTATCATCGCTCAAAAGAGCTTTTCTTGCGCTGGACAGAACTGGCAGCCTTCAATGCTGTCTTTAGAACTCATGAGGGCAATCGTCCGGAAGAGAACCATCAGTTTCATTCTGACGAAGAAACGCTGAAGCATTTCGCCCGCTTTGCCAGGATCTATTCCGCTCTGTTCGACTACAGAAAGCAACTATTCATAGAAGCAGAGACTCTTGGATGGCCGGTGGTCCGGCCTCTTTTCTTCCACTATCCGGAAGATCGAAACACATACAACATACATCATCAAGAATTCCTGCTGGGACGAGATATTCTTGTAGCTCCGGTTCTGGAAGAAGGAGCCTCAACCAAGGAAGTGTACTTCCCGGAAGGACAGTGGATCCACGCATTCACCGGAGAATCCTTCCAGGCAGGCAAAGAAGGGCTGACTAAAACTCTAGAGGCTCCCATCGGCACTCCAGCCGTATTTGTGCGAAAGGAAAATGAGGAGCTCCTGAAAACGTTGCAGGCCGCGAAATAGATTCGGGGCAGCTTCCCTTTTAGACGTGAAGCCCGTTCCAGAAGCATCGGAATGGGCTCTCGAACGCCTGCTGGAAAAAATCCAAATCCTGCTACTGTCTGGCACCTGGTTCCTGCATGCGATTTTTCGCAGGGACCTAAGATAGCTTCACAGCTGGCGCTGCTGAACTCATACTCCGGGCGCCAGAAATTCGAATAGCTCCCGGGCAAACTCCTCCGGTCTTTCTTCATGGCAGAAATGACCGGCATCCAGTTCCACCAGGCGACCGTCGGGAAAGCTGGATTCAAAGCCTTCCACATAGCCCAGGTTGATTACCGGATCCTTGTTTCCGTAAAGGAGTAGCACCGGCATCTGAAACTGATGCTTTCGCAGACCCAGCCAGCGCCTGGTATCATAAGGTAGAGTGCGATACCAGAAAGAGGCCGCTGCCGGAGTTCCCTGAATCCTGTAGCATTCAATGCTTTCCAGGATGGAGTCCTCCGGAATGGAAGGCACATTCTCCGGAGATCGCAAGAAATGGCGCAAGAAAGCTTCCTCATTTCCGGGCACCAGAACGGAAGGAAGATCTGTTTGCTGAAAGCTCTGATACCAGTCTACGTCAAATATTCCTCGCTTGGATTCTTTTCCCTTGCGAAGCCCTTCCAGATGAGTTATCAATGAAATGTTGCTGATTACCAGTTTTCGAATGCTTTCAGGCCATTGAATGGCCAGCTCCTGAGCCACGACCCCGCCCCAGTCATGACCCACCAGGTCAAATTGATCCACCCCCAGTTGCTCCAGAAGCTGCTTCACTTCCGCAGCCATTGTCTGTTTCTTATAGGTTTTCCACTCCAGGGATCGTGAACTGTGTCCCAGACCTTTAAGATCAATAGCCAGAATCGCTCCAGGATAATTCATTCTCTGCAGTTCTCTAACTACACCGTTCCAGCTATGCGAGGCCTCCGGCCATCCATGCAAAAGCACCAGGGGGCCTTTATAAGAAGACTCCCCGAGGGGTTCCGATTCCATTGATTCTTTCACGGACTCGTTGAGGGGGGATGGGAAGTGCCGATAGGCCAACGTTACGGCTCCCAGGGAAATGGACTTCTTGTGGGAAGGCACCTTCATAGCAATACAATACATCCTGTCGCCCTTCGATCAAGGATAATCCCGGGCCCTTCTCCATAGAGCCATTCAGATCTTTGTTGCTTGAGAAAAACGCTGGCGCTCCAGGCTGTCTTGCTTCTCCATCGAAAAATGCCCGGAGAGCTAAAGAGACTCCAGAACGAGCTACTTAAGCGGACCCTCCGAATACTTTTGATTCCTGCCGTTCCTGCCTTCCTTCATTCAGGCTGGCAAAATATCCAGGGCGGTGATCTGGACCGATTACTCTTTCTCTACACCCCTTTGATGCTGGCCTATTGCATCATTGTCTTTGTGGATCGTATTCCCTATGCGGTTCGCTCTGGCTCCATCATCGTAATTCTAACTGCCGTTAGCACCAGTGAGCTGGTATTGTTTGGATTGGCCAGCCTGGGATTTATGTTCTTCTCTCTGGCAACTTTGATGGCCACAGTATTTCATGGACTGCGTATTGGCCTCATTTCGCTTGCGGCATTTGTCACAATCGCCCTTCTTTCTGCCTACGGCTACGATACCGGCTGGATACCCATTCGGGGACCCTCGCCGCAGCAACTTGTATCTGCGAAATTCCAGAATTGGATCACCCCCATTCTATTCTTTATTCTGGCGGGCGGTGGCGGGGCCACTATGACCTGGACCTTGCTTTCGGGCCTTTCTGGAACTCTGGAAAAGCTGTTTATGCGCGAAAAGGAACTGGAAGAGTTAACCTCCGGTCTGGAAGAGAAGGTGACTCACAGAACCAGAGAGCTGGAAGAGATGTATGCCACAGCCCAGGAAGAACTGGCTCTGGCAGCAAGAAC
>JBHIXQ010000318.1:0-3820 GCA_041984705.1 Leptonemataceae bacterium
GCGGCTAGGATCTTTCCTGGCAGAGCGCCTACGTAAGTTCTTCTATGGCCTCGAATCTCCGCTTCATCCCGTACTCCACCCAGAGCAGCGCGGACCAGCGGTCTTTCCATAGAACGAGCCACGGACCGTGCCAGGGATGTCTTACCCACTCCCGGGGGACCTACCAGGCAGAGAATCGGAGCGCGAAATCCGCCGGTCTGTTTTTCCACTGCCAGGTGCTCCAGGATTCGCTTCTTAACTTCCTCAAGACCCTCATGGTCTTCTTCCAGGGCGGCGCTGGATTTTTCCAGATCGATGGGCCGCGGCTCCGGGTCCTCCCAGGGTAGATCATTCACCAGTTCCAGCCAGTTGCGAATCTGGCCGGATTCCATGGTGCCGGACTGAGGCCCATCCTGAAGTCTGCGATAACGACTCAGCTCCTTGTTCACCTGCTTGCGCACTTCTTCAGGAAGCCATTTTTCTCTTAGCTGATTTTCCAGTTCATCGTCATCGCCGCCATCTTCTTCACCCAGTTCTTTGCGAATCGTTTCAAGTTGCTTGCGAAGATAGAATTCCCGCTGCATTTTGGAGGTATCCTGCTCTACCTTCTTGCGCACCTCGTTTTCCATTTTCAGTCGCTGGGTTTCCTCGACCAGATAGGACTGCACCGTTTCCAGCTTTTCCTTGATAGAACTGATTCGCAGCGCCTGAATCTTCTCCTCTGCGGGCTTTTGCGAAAAGAAAAGTACCTGATTGGCCAGAGCGCTGGGATTGGATAATTTTCGCACAAAGGTAGCGATTTCATCGGGAATGCCAGGATGGCTTTCTACATAGCCCAGGACATGAGCTTTGAACTCCTGGAATTGTTCATCGCTATAATCTTTGATTTCTCCCAGTGCGGAGATCCGTCCGGTAAGATAGGGCTCCTCACCGGTAATTCGATTCAGTTCTATTTTCTGAATGCCCTGTAGAAGTACCTGATAGCCGCCTTCGCTCATGGGCATCACCTTGTGAATCTCTGCCAGAACTCCGGTGCTGTACAGATCCTTCTGTTCGATTTGCTCTACATCTGCGGATTTCTGAGTGAACAGGGCTACCAGAGCGCCCGGCTTGCCCAGCTGCTCTACCAATTCCAGGGTTCCGGCTCGACCCACAAAGATTGGCAGTATTACTCCAGGAAATACCAGTGCATTTCTTAGAGGAATAATGGGTGCCTCAAAAGGCACATCCTCGGTTTTGATTTCTGTTATGTTTTGATCTGCGTATCGAATCACTGATTCCATCCTTACTACTCCTGACTGGTCTTTTACCGACCAAATCATTGCTCAGCCGGGAAAGGACTGAATGCAGGAATAGTACCAACCGTTCTGGTGGACAGAGGCAGAATAATGCCTCCGCAGACTTTTGTCGGCTCCAATTTGTCAGTCTTCACTGTCAG
Source organism: Leptonemataceae bacterium (assembly GCA_041984705.1). GTDB lineage: Bacteria > Spirochaetota > Leptospiria > Leptospirales > Leptonemataceae > UBA3465. Next base: position 1,418 of record JBHIXQ010000318.1, read on the forward strand.
AGTGACAGGAACTAGAGTCCAAATTCTAGCCCGGCAAAGCTTAATTCCGGCCGCAAAATCGGCACTACCCTTGCCCTGACCCTCGTCTAAACCGATACTTAATAAGACCTGCGACGCCACTTCGAAGACCGAGAAATGTTATGATACGAATACCCTCCTCCAGATGGAAAATCTCTTCCCTTGTTTTGATGTCTTTTCTGGGTTTCGGAACCTTGCTTGCTCCGGGAAATACAGCTACAGCTCGCAATGGCTTTTCCCCCATGAATGATCCTGCCCTGCGGGAATCCTATAAAAGTGCCAGAGACCTTCAGCGAATTTTCCGAGCAGTGTACGACTATGCCAGACCCGGCGTGGTACAGATCACCACAGAGAGCCTTCAGGAACGTCCGGCTCCCAACGGTAGCGGACCGGCCACTCCTCAATCCCAGGGTAGCGGATTCATCATCGATTCCAATGGATGGATCGTTACCAACAGGCATGTAATCGGCGATGCGAAGGAGGTCACGGTAAAGCTCCATGATGGCAGGACGTTCACAGCGAAAGTCAGGGGTTCCGATCCTCTTACCGACATCGCATTGATTCGTCTTCAGGGGGCCGGTTCACTGGATCCCCTGAAACTGGGAGATTCGGACAAGGTCAAGGTAGGCGATTGGGCTATCGCACTGGGTAATCCTTTTGGCCTGGATGGCTCATTTACCGTGGGCGTGATCTCTGCAGTGGGACGGGTAGGACTGGATGCCAGTGGATTGAACTTTATTCAGACGGATGCTTCCATCAATCAGGGAAACTCCGGAGGGCCACTACTGAACCTGGATGGCGAGGTGATTGGCATCAATCGCATGATCCTTTCTCCCAGCGGGGGTTCCATCGGCATTGGTTTTGCCATTCCTACCAATGAAGTACGGTATGTTATAGAAGAGATTCGCAGAAATGGAGAGGTGGACCGCGGACTTCTGGGAGTAGCAGTAGATGTGCTTCCTGCGAAGCTACGAAAGTTCACCAATGGCCGGGGAGTGCTGGTGACCGGGGTTAAATCCGGCACCGGTGCGGATCTGGCAGGTATTGAAAAAGGCGATGTAATATTGAAGGTAGATGGAAAAACGGTGCTTTATCCCGGAGAGCTGGTGGGATTGATTTCCCGGCGAAAGCCGGGAGATAAAGTGGAAGTAGAAATCATCCGGGATTTCAAAACCATGACACTGACCGTCACACTGGGCCGTAGATAGAGGGTTTTTTCATTGAGTAGCCAATTTCTGTCGTCCACTGGGGTGTTCAGCAGGGCACGTTCCCTTCTGAGGGCACCCCAGTATGCGAGCTCCGGCTATTTCTATCCTATTGGTGGCATCTGGCATCCTTCTGATGCTACTGCAGCCCTCATCCCTGTTATCTGAAGAGGGACCGGCCGCAATATCGGTCAGCTATTCAGAATCAGTGGCTATGACGGGACATCGTTCCCTGGATCGCGCAAAACCCTCTGGCAGAATCGCCATCAACACACCTGGATCAGACCTACTTCTTCATCAAAAATCCCGGAACAATAGCCAGGACAGTGAATGGGATATTGCCAGCCGTGCTCACGGGCACAACCCGCTGAGCCCCCAGGGCCAGCTCGCTGCCCTGTCCACAGATCAGATCATGGGGGATGAATCCGCCAGAACTGATGCTGAGGAACCTGGATCGATACCAGGAATTTCCCTTACAACTCGACCGCTCCAGCTGCTTCATTATCTGGAGGCGGCCGTCACCAATCCCTCCCTGCTCTGGGCCCTGGGTGTGTTACTCATGGTTTCAGCATTTACACTCTTCTATTTCCGGGGTGACCATCGCTGTTAATTAAATGTGAGAACGAAAATGAGCCTCCTTGTGTGAGCGAGAATGCGACATAATTGGGCAATTTCCCTGTAACTCCTGCCAGCTGTACCGCGGTGGAGGATGCATGAATTGTGTAATTATTGGGCGTTTTCCTTACAGATTTTGTCTGTTTTGTCCGTCTTTTCTTTAATAGAGAGCTCGGAATCGGTTCCAGAAAGGCCCGATTAAAAATAGAGCAAACCGAGCGGGAGGATCTCAAATGAGAATAAACAATCAAGTGCTGGCTCTGGCCATTCTGGCAGCCGGTTCTTTTATACTCACGGATTGCAAGAAAGACAAGGATGCGATACCTTTCTTCTTACTGGGGAATGATGCACAATCCACTCCGGGAACTACTACTACTGGAGAAACTTCTTCGGGAACAACGGTTACCACTACAAACGGTGACGTTACTGGCGAAGAGGATTTCGAATTCCAGAACTCTGAAACCATCGATGTAAACATCACTGTAGTGGATGACGATGGCGAAGTGAACGGTGCTATTGTAACAATCAAAGATGGCGACACAGGTGAAGTGCTGTATACGCAATT
>JBHIXQ010000318.1:3830-4041 GCA_041984705.1 Leptonemataceae bacterium
GCTGTATCAGGGCGTGACCGGCGAAGACGGCGTAGCCAGCGGCACCATCGAAGTGACTCCAGACAATGAAACCCTGAACCTGGTTATCGTAGTGGGCGATGAAGTTATCGAAGACACTATCGATACAGACAACGTTCAGGAAATCAATCGCGAGGTTGCCATTGACGGTTCTGCCAACACCGATACTGACGTTGCGGACGCAGACGGTGAC
>JBHIXQ010000319.1:0-4037 GCA_041984705.1 Leptonemataceae bacterium
TCCGCTGCTTCCTGGGGAAAGGGGTCTTTCGTAAGAAAATTCAGTGTCAGACCAACCGACAAAAACAAGGCAAGTAAGCCGAAAATCATCACGGGATATCGATGGCGAAGCGAAAACTGCAGAGTTCTGGTAAGTAGCATTTCCAGAATTTGAATAACCTTCGATTTTTCGGACTTTGAGGTTTCTCCGTGACTCAAATGTGCAACAGGGATACAATTAAGGCCAGAATAACGACCAGAGGGATGAGCCAGATAAACTTTCCGGGAAGCCCACCCAGCGAAAGGAGTGGTGTAAAAGCGATCATCGTGGTAAGCGCAGATGCGAAAACAGGTTTCCATACATTCTGAACTGCGATCAACGCCGCCTCCAGCGGAGGATGCCCGATTTCTCGCTGACTGTTTATTTCTTCGGCCACTACAATGGCATCGTCTACCAGCATACCGAGAACGATAATAAATCCACCCAGGGTCAAAACGTTCAATGTGTGGCCCAGCCAATAAAGAGGAATGAATACGCCCATCAGAGAAAAAGGGATGCCAAAGGCTGTCCAGAGCGAAGTGCGAAGATTGAAGATGGAGAATAGAACCAGGACCACCAGAATGAATCCCATGATGGCATTGCTTATGACCAGAGATAGGCGATCCCGGGTAAGCCGTGACTGGTCATTTAGAAAAGAATACTCCAGTCCATCTGGATGCGAAGTAGCGGTCATCACCTGATGAACGCCATCCACGGTCTTCAGAATGTCTGCGCCTTCCTTCATTATGACTGCAATGGATACACCTGGCTTTCCATCGTTTCTCACAATAAGACCGGTGTCTTCGCTTCGTTCTTCTACCGCGGCAATATCCTTGAGTCTAACACCGTTGCCGCCAAAGCCCATGCGGATAATCGTTTCCTGAATGTCCCTGCGTCCGGTATAGCGAGAGTAGGAAACCACCTTCTTCTCTCCTACAAAGGATTCCAGGTCGCCACCGGACCCCTGTTGGTTTCTTCTCTGGATGGAATCGGCAACCAGGCGAAGTCCAATCTGCTTTTCCAGGGCTAGCTGTGGATTGACCAGAACCTGGAATTCTGTATCCGGTAGTCCGCTAACATCGCAGCGAGCTACTCCTTCCACTCTTTCCAGTCGCTTAATTAGATTTTCTACATGAGCCCGGCTAACGCCGGACGGATTTCGCAGTGCTACTTCAACAATGGGAGCATCCCTGGAACTCACAAGATCCAGAACAGGTGCTCGGTCCAGATCCTCTGGAAACTCATCGATACGATCGATTCCCTGTTGAATATCATCGTATACCTGGCGCACCCCTTCAGGAGTCGCATCGTCATCAATCCTGATATCTACAATAGACAGGCCTTCTCTGGACAGGGACAGGTACTCCTTTACCCCTTCCGTAGCGGCCACCTCCGTCTCGATGGGCCTGGTTACATTCAACTCCACATCACGAGGAGACGAGCCGGGGTAGACGGTGGTCACCAGAATTCTATTCATACTTACCGTGGGAAAACCTTCCTTGCGAATCTGTGTAACGGCCAGCAGCCCGTAGAAGAGAACTGCTACCACGATGAGATGAACCAGAGCCGGTCTGCGCAGGAAATAATGTGTAAGTCGTTTCAGGGTATTGCTCCGGATGCATGTTATAGGTCTATAACCAGGGTATGCATAACCTGGAAAAAGTCAAGATTCATTCCGGTTGTCTCGTGAGACGGCAGGATGCCAATGGATTGTGAAGGTGGCTCTGGTGTAGGGGCATATCATGGGGAGAGCATAAGGTAAATGGCAGATAAGGGTTTTCAATCGGGCAGGCTTCCTCTTGAGGGCAGGAAAGCAGAGTTTTTCCAGACTATTCTGGAAATCGTCGCAGACCGAGGCGTAACGGGTGTTTCCACAGCGGAGGTGGCGCGGCGATTGGGAGTCACGCAACCGGCCATATATCGCCACTTCAAGAGCCGGGATGAGATGCTGTATTTCTTTGTTGAGGTACTTTCCGATCAGCTTGGGAGCATTATGACAGAGGCTAAAACGGAGAGTAATCCCGCTGCCCAGCTAGATAGTCTCTTCGCGGCTCATTTTGAGATGGTCCGAAACCATCCGGCCCTGCCCGGTATTGTCCTTTCCGATGTTATCCATGGTGCTCCTACCACATTAAAAAGGTTATTGAGCCGCACTGTATTGGGGTATCGGTCCGGAATACAGGAAATACTGCAGGATGGCATGGATCGGGGCCTTTTCCGAATGCTGGATACGAACGTGATGGCCCATATGATTCTGGGGGCCATTCTCTCATCCAGCATGGTTTATAGTCTCGGTCAAGCGTCAGATCCCGATGACAAGGAGAGATTTAGAAATACTCTCAGGCAAATTTTAACGGATGGAGCCAGGTGAGTCGGAAAAGCAGGTAGCTTAACTGTTTGCACGGTTCAATTGACTCGAAAACTCCCCGCAATCGGTTTACACGGAGCGGGCTCCGGACTGGAATTTTTCGGGCTACCCGGTCACTTTCCTTTTCAAGGCACGTCCAATGAAGCGAACCTTCTCGGCGAGGGGAAAGCGCGATAGATTGGTTTCTACTATTCCTTTCGTGAACTGTGTTTTTCTAGAGTAGTCAATTTGCACATCCAGAATCATGACTTCTCCCTGACGGGCCCGTTTCGTGCCTTCCTGGATGGCTGAATCCACTTCATCATTGTTTTTAATCGTCAACGTACTGGCGCCGATCCCCCTTGCTATAGAGGGCACATCCAGACTACCCAGGAGAGTACAGGTCTTTCTGCTATAGGGGATGGACTGACCTTGCGATATTTGAGATAATTCTCCATCCTGGAACACCAGGATCAGAAGGCCCAGCCCGTATGTTGCGGCTGTTATTGCTTCAAGCCCTGTCATCAGAAATGCCCCATCGCCTACTACAACTGTCACCAGTTTGTCGGGATTTGCAAATGCGGCTCCAATACCTGCTGGAATGGCGTAACCCATGCTGTTGAAATCGGTAGGGGAAATAAACGTTCCAGGCTCAAAAACATCGAATAGCTCGGCGGCTAAAAAGGTATGGTTACCATCGTCCAGAACCAGGATGTCGGTCGTCTTCAAAGACTGCCGTAGAGATTGAAATAGAAGAGCAGGATTGACTCTTTCCATTTTCTCATTTAGCCAGCTCTGTCGATATTGATTTTTACTACTCCGAATCAGATGTTGCAATCTGGATCGGCGGGTTGAAATCTCCTCCGCTGCCACTGCTCTTCCTTCCATTTCCTGAAGTAGCAATTTGGCGACAACTGTGGCATCGCCTTCAATTGCCACGGCTGCCGGATAATTCATGTTGAAAACAGATGAATCGATATCAATATGTATCAGGTTTTCTGGAACGGACATTCCAAAACTTCCTGTGGGAATCTCTGCGAATCGTAGACCGATAGCCAGCAAGCAATCGCAATCCTGGAAGGCTTCCTTCGCTGCAGGAACCGAGTAATTTCCTGCTCCCATTCCACAATGCATTGGATGATCTGCGGGAAATGCGCTTTTGCCCTGAAGCGTGGTAGCTACGGGAATTCCCAGGATGTCGCTCAGTACGGTCAATTCTTGCTTCGCTTCCCGTGCCCCCCATCCAACGAACATTCCAGGGTTCTTCGCAGCCAGCAATAGATCAACGGCCCGTTCAATCAGGATGTTCTCCCGGTCCGCAGATGATTTTATCGATTCGCTCTGGCTGGTTCCTTTGCCGGGCTCATCCCGGAATTGATTGTAGATCTCCAGGGCTCCTGCCTCCATCCTGTATACGGAAGCCAGGGATTGCGGAGCCACGGGACCGCGAAACAGCTGGATATTTACCGGAATCTCGACAAAAACGGGACCCGGCTGACCTGCGCAGGCTATTCTGTGTGCCAGAAGGATGGTATTTCGTACCTCATTATGAGCTGATATTCGAAAGGCTGCCTTTGTTAGAGGTTCCATGAGAGCCAGCTGGTCAACGTCATGGAGCTGGTACTTTTTTCCTGTATCCGTTCGAATTCCCCCGGAAATTATGAGCACTGGA
>JBHIXQ010000320.1:0-4034 GCA_041984705.1 Leptonemataceae bacterium
TCGGATCTTACGCTGATGAATCGGGCGGACCAGGAAATCGAAGGCCCGCTTCTGGCTTCCCTGAAGGAAGTGTTTCCCGAGGACACCTATCATGCAGAAATGGAGAATCCGGAAGAAGAACACCTTGATTTCACCTGGTGGATCGATGCTGTGGATGGCACCCGGAACTTCATTCACGGTCTGCCTTTCTTTTGCATGTCCGTAGGACTTTCCTTTCGCGAGACACCCGTCGCCGGCGCGATCTATGTTCCTGTAATGGGCGAAATGTACTGGGCTATATCGGGCAGCGGAGCATTCAAGAATGATCAGCCTATTTCGGTATCTCGTATAGGTCAGATGGATCGATCCCTGGTAGCCACTGGCCTGCCTTACGAAAGAAAAGAAATCATAACCAGACTTATTTCAGATATTTCTGCTTTCGTTTCCAGTGGCACAGGATTGCGTCGCACTGGATCGGTGATTCTGGATCTATGCTACGTTGCCGAAGGCCGTTTCGATGCGATGTGGGAACGAGGAGTGGATCCCTGGGATTCCTGTGCTGCCTCTGTGATCATCAAAGAAGCCGGTGGCCGACTTTCCGGATTCTCAGGTGAAATCTTTCATATCAAACAACAGGATCTGGTTGCTTCCAACGGAATACTGCATACAGAAATGCTGGAGATTCTAAAGCAGGCCAGGGAAATCGAAGGAGTAAACTGAATCAGCTAATATAGAATCGGTCATCCCGGGGACCTTAAACATCCCTGGAGATGGCCGGCGAATATCTGCCCCCGGGTCAAAGCGGTCAGGGATGACCTGAAAAGCCCAGGGTTACAACTGATCCCGGGAGTCTGGCTCAAAACTCAGCCTTCGCCGCGTTTTCGCTTCAAAGCATTGAGGTGGCGAATCTCATGATAGGCCTGGATCCACATCCAGTCCATCAAGTTCACCCCTCCAAAGATTGCATGAGGAATCCCTCTTTTCTCCAGGTCCTCTTTGCTTTTTCCATCTATGGCTTTTTCGGTTTTATCCATGGCTTTTTGCAGATGATCCAGGGAGGTCTGCAAATCCCAGCTGTCTTTGGGAATTACAACATCCGGAGCTTCCGCATTGCCGGTTTTCAGAATGTCACTTTCGTAGGTATCATAGTCCAGTTTCTGACACTCTTCAGCCGGAAGCCCAATCTTTCCCGCCAGAATAGCAGGAAGAGCCCGGGCCATGCTCCACTGGGTAAGATACAGATGCTCTGCTATCTGAGAAGGAGACCAGCCCCCTGCTTTCGGTGCTGCGATGAATTCGTTTTCTGGAATGGATTTTAGATAGTCCGTTACCTGCGAACGAAACTCCTTCCATTGTTCCAGCATTTCTGTGGGTGTGTTTACCTGCGATGGATTGGCCATAACGCATTATTGCCTGCAGGTATTGACTGCAAAGTAGAAAAACCTTTCCCCGTGCCGGCGCAATGAGGATTCTGGAAGGATGGATAGACCACATTTATCTGTTAATATGGCCATGACTCTGGATGGTAAGGTTATGAGACCGGACGGCAGCTGGCATGGTCTTACGTCCTCCTTTGATCGCAAGACCATGGATGAGTATCGTTCCCGTGCGCAAGCTTTGATCGTAGGACGTAACTCGGTAGAAAAGGATAATCCAGTATTCGCTCTGAAAGATGGCCGCCCCGGCCCCAGACCGGTGATGATCTGTCGCTCACGCTTGCCGGTCACTGATTTGCGGTTTTTTCAACACAATCCTTTGCTTTACGTTACTCCGGATCTGGCAGACAGCGAAGCGCAACCCATCCGGAATCTCTGCGAGATGATCTCCCTGGACAATCCGTCTCCGGCTGCCGTACTCAGCGATCTATTTCAAAAGGGATATACCAGGATTCTTCTAGAAGGAGGCCCCGGTTTGAACGCCGGATTTTTTTTCGAAGACCTGGTGGATTGTCTGTACCTTACTATTGTTCCCTTTATCCTCGGCGATTCCAGCCTTCCAGGCATAGTGGATTCGGATCGTTGCATACCTGACTTTGAAGATCGAAACTGGAAGTTAGAAAGGTGTGAGAAAATGGGAAACGAAGTGTTTACAGAATACAGTCGGCAGAGAAACTGAGCAATGCTTCGAGACAGGATCATTCCGGCCATCTACATCAGCCTGGGAGTGATTATCCTGCTACTGCTTGCGCTATACGCCTTTCTGATATTTCGTCTTCCTTCTTATAACGGCACTGTAAATACTTCTCGAGTAAATGCCAGAGTACAGATTCATCGCGATTCGGCCGGAATGCCGCATATAATCGCAGAAAGCGAACGAGATGCCTATATAGGTCTGGGCTATGCCATGGCCCAGGATAGACTCTTTCAAATGGATCTTCTTCGCAGGGCTGCCTACGGCCGACTGTCCGAAGTACTGGGACCAGAACTTTTAAAGACCGACATCCTGTTTCGCACAATTACAGCACCCATTCCGGCTGCAGAAATATACAGCCAGATGCCAGAAAAGGTCCAGAATGCTTTAAAGGCATTCAGCGAAGGTGTCAATCTTGCTATGGAAGAAGAATCCTATCCAGTGGAGTTTTTGCTTCTTGGATATTCTCCGGAGCCCTGGAAGCCGGAAGATTCTATGTCGGCCCTCTACATCATGTCCTGGGATCTAAGTCCTGCCTTTTCCCAGGAGATTCTGCATTTCCTGATCCAGGAACAGCTGGGCCCCGGGCAGGCAGAAATATTGTTCACGGAGTATCCTTCGAACAGTCCGGACATTCTCACCGGTATGAAAAACGGAAATCGCATCGCTTTGCAGCAACCTTCGCATGAATATCTTCCAGAGGCAGTCTCGAAAAATGAGTATAAAGGTAAGGGTCTTCGGCCGGCGAAATCAATGCAGGCCCTGGTATTGAAGAAGGCTCTGGATGCCCATAATCTCTACGAAGCATTACTGGGCAGTCCCGGCGCCGGTGCATCCAATAACTGGGTTATCGCACCGGAAAAATCCGCCACCGGCACTGCGATTCTGGCCAACGATATGCACCTGGGTCATGGTATTCCCGGAATCTGGTACCAGGCTCATATTATCAGCCCTGAATTAAATGTAACCGGAGTTCTACTTCCAGGCGTGCCCTTTGTTATCGTAGGAGGAAATGAACACACGGCCCGGGGCTTTACCAATGTGATGCTGGATGACATCGATTTCTATAGAGAAAGACTCAATCCAGATAACAAAGACCAGGTGATGTATAGAAATCGTTACGTGGATGTTCGCACCATTGAAACTGTATTTCGCATTAAAGGTCAGGATCCGGTCAAACATACGATTCGAATCACTCCCCACGGCCCCATTATCACCGATCTACATCCCTTGCTGGCTTCGGATTCAACCGGTAGCCCCAATGCAAGAGATAGACTCAATGGCGATGCCATTTCTATTCGCTGGACCCTGTATGATCATACCGATGCAGCCCTGGGTCTATATATGGCCAACCGGGCCAGAAACATAGATGATCTGGAAAAGGCAATCCAGCATTTCAAGATGCCGGCGCAAAACTGGGTCTTTGCAGATTCCGAAGGCAACATTGGCTATAGAGCTGCTGCCGGAATTCCTGTTCGACGTGGATTCAGCGGAATGGATCTTCTTCGCGGATGGGATGGAAGTCAGGAATGGTCCGGTTATGTTCCCACTGCAGCGCAGCCTTCGGTTCGAAACCCGGTGGAAGGCTGGATCGCATCGGCCAATAACCGGCACAGTAAACAGTACCCGTACCGAATCTCCAGTTACTATGCTTCCCCGGATCGATACCAACGAATCCAGCAAATGCTGGGCTCCACCGATGGTCTGGACTTGAAGGATCATCAAAGATTGCAAATGGATGTATTTAACTTCCAGGCGAGAAATCTGATGCCCTATGTGCGAAGAGCCCTGAGCAAACCGCTGGATACAACAGAGGATCGCAATCTTGATAGACGAATGGAAGAGGCCAGAAACTTGCTTCTTGACTGGGATCTGCAAAATGTTGAAATGTATGTTCTTAATTCAGAATGCTATTGTGTAAGGTA
>JBHIXQ010000321.1:0-354 GCA_041984705.1 Leptonemataceae bacterium
TTCCTGGATTGCAGCTTGGACTGATCCATCCAGCACAGATGCGCTACGAATTCCCTTCCGGTAAGAGCAGGATCGTCATTAGAAACAATCATATCGCCGCGAGATATGTCTATATCATCTTCCAGCTGCAGAGTGATACTCATAGGAGCCGATGCCCGTTCCAGAGGCTCACCGCCAATCTCGATGGATTTGATTTTGCTCTTTTTTCCGGAAGGCAATAGAGTTACTTCCTGGCCCTGTTCCAGAACCCCTGATTGCAGCTGACCGGCATATCCGCGATAGTCATGGTATTCATCGGAATGGGGACGTAAGACCCATTGAATGGGAAATCTGGCAGGACCCACATCCTTTCTA
>JBHIXQ010000321.1:364-4014 GCA_041984705.1 Leptonemataceae bacterium
CCGTGAAACCAGGGCATATGATCCGATTTTCGCGCTACATTCTCGCCAGAAAGTGCAGCCACAGGGATATAGATTACATCCTCCAGCTGCATTCTGGATTTAATGGCTTCGTAATCCCGGACTATTTCGTTAAATCTATCTTCGCTGTATTCTACTAGATCCATTTTGTTGATGGCCAGAATTACATGCGGAATACCCAGCAATGAAGCCAGGAAACTGTGCCTGCGAGTTTGTTCCTGGATACCATGTCTTGCATCGATGAGAATCACTGCGGCATCCACATTGGAAGCGCCAGTCACCATGTTTCTGGTATACTGTACGTGCCCTGGAGCATCAGCGATAATGAACTTTCGCTTATCGGTACTGAAGTATTTATAGGCCACATCGATGGTAATGCCCTGCTCTCGCTCCGCTTTAAGACCATCCGTAAGCAAAGCCAGATTCACTGTATCCGATCCGCTCTTTTCGCTGGATCGCTCAATGGCTTCCACCAGATCTCTGGCTACTGCTCCGCTATCAAAAAGCAGACGTCCAATTAGAGTAGATTTTCCGTCATCTACGGAGCCCGCTGTAATAAATCTCAATAAGTCCATGTTGATCTCCCGGATGCTACCACATTCTACGTTTCAAATTCTATATCCAGTGTTTGGCTCATTACCCTGAAAACCTCGTCAGAGCGGGATGCTTGAGCCGCAATCCCTGATTTGTTTTAGCACTATGACCTTCTAAAGGAGTCTGATCCTAGAAGTAGCCCGCCCTTTTTCTTTCTTCCATGGCAGCTTCGCTGCGACGATCGTCGATGCGAGCTCCTCGCTCGGTAATATCTGCCGATTTGATTTCATGAATTATATGCTGAATCTCAACGGCATCGCTTTCCACGGCTGCAGTACAGGTCATATCGCCCACTGTGCGAAACCTTACATTCAATTCGTGGATCTGCTCATCCGGATCTACCTGGATAAAATCAGATACAGGGAACAGATGACCCATGCGCCTCACCAGTTTTCTCTTATGTGAAAAATAGAGCGAAGGTAGAGCCATGCCTTCTTTTAGAATATAATTCCATACATCCAGCTCGGTCCAGTTGCTGATAGGAAAGACCCTGACATTTTCACCAGGGTGGATTTTTCCGTTGTATAGATTCCAGAGCTCCGGTCGCTGCAACCTGGGATCCCACTGACCGAACTCATCCCTTACAGAAAAAACCCTTTCTTTGGCTCGAGCTTTCTCTTCATCGCGACGAGCCCCTCCAATACAGGCATCGAATCCATGCTCTTCAATGGTATCCAACAACGTCACTGTCTGAAGACTGTTTCTGCTGGCATATTTGCCGGTTTCTTCTTTAACCCGACCTTTATCAATAGAGTCCTGCACCAGACCGACGATCAGTCTCTCACCCAGCCGACCTACAAGATCATCCCTGAAATCCAGAGCTTCCTGGAAATTATGACCGGTATCAATATGCACCAGAGGAAATGGGAATTTGCCCGGCCGAAATGCCTTTTCAGCTAGCCTTACCAGCGTAATGGAATCCTTTCCCCCGCTAAATAGTAATGCAGGACGATCAAACTGGGCCGCCACTTCTCGCATTATATATATGGCCTCTGCTTCCAGTTCTTCGAGATGAGTCAATGTGGCTTCGTCCAGCCCCGATGGTTGAGTCTGTGTTGTTGTCATATAATTCTCCTGCAAGATCTCAGTCTGCGATGAGAGCCTGAAAGGGCTCCAGTCCTACTCGATTGCTGTAATCACCAAAGCTTTCGCCTTCTTTGCCATCCTTCTTCCAGAGTGTGAACATTTCATCCACCAGACCGGGTAGCCGATCCACCGGAACCGTATCCGATATTTCCTGAACCAGACGAGTTCCTTCCGGATTCCCTCCAACGTAAACGGCGTAGATTCCAGCGCTTCTGCCAACGAAGGCCAGCTCCGCCGAATACGGACGAGCGCATCCATTGGGACAGCCAGTCATGCGAATCACCGGGGGCTTTTCGCTCAGTCCATGTCGATCCAGACTGCCCTGAATGTCTGCCAGTAGATCCGGCAGGAATCGTTCTGCTTCTGCCAGTGCCAGGCCACAGGTGGGCAGCGCCGGACATGCCAGGGCACGACTGTACACCGAGCCTTTAGGAGAAATCGCCAGTTGCTTATCTGCGAAGATTGATTCGAATTTTTCTCTGGAATCTGCAGGAAGCCCCATAAATACCAGATCCTGATCTGGAGTAATCTGAACCTCAGGCTGGAAAGTCTCCACAGCTTCGCGGATAGCAGTCTTCACAGGTTCGTTCTCTTTGTCGATGATTCGGCCGGAAAGAATGTGCAGACCAAAACTAAGGGTGCCATCGCTTCGCTCATGCCAGCCCAGATAATCTACAAAGTTCCAGTCTGGTTCTGGCTTTTGCTCCAGAGAAAATCCGGTTCGCTTTTCCACTTCTGTGCGAAACCAGTCCAGTCCCCGATCCTCCAGAAGGTATTTCAACCTGGCATGTTTTCTGTCTTTTCGGTCTCCAAAGTCCTTTTGCACCGAAATCACAGATTCGCATACCTGAATCATCTTATCTGCAGCAGCCCAGCCCAGATGCGAAGCAAGCCTCGGATAGGTTTTTGCATTTCGGTGATTTTTACCGAGTCCACCACCAACGTAATAATGATACCCTGTGATTTCCCCTTTCTCGAAAGTAGCAGCCAGTGCCAGGTCATTCGTAAACAGGTCCACGGAATTATCCCCTGCCCTGGTGACAGCTATCTTGAACTTTCGCGGAAGATAGTTTGTTCCATAGATTGGATCTTCCTGTTCGCTCTGTGGATCCACTCTCTCTCCATCCAGCCAGATTTCTACGTATGCATTGGAACGGGCTGCGAAATGATCGGAGATCAGGTTGGAGGGCTCATCCAGTTTTGCCAGCTCTGCATCTCCCAGCGGATTGGGAGCCTGGGTTACATTGCGAACCACATCGCCGCATGCACAGATGGTGCTGAGCATGGATTCATGGATCCCTTTAATAAGATCCTTCATCTTCTCTTTTAGAACGCCATGATATTGGATGCTCTGACGAGTGGTAAGCCTGAGACCACCGTTACCGTATAGATCCGCCAGTTTGTCGAATTCCAGATATTGCTTCGCGGACATTCGACCGCCAGGAATACGACCTCGAATCATCATGGAATAGGCCTTTTCCATTCCGGAACCGCTTCTGTTTCGAGCATCCCGATCATCCTGTTGATAGATTCCATGGAACTTAAGAAGTTGTAATGAGTCCGCTTCAAAGTTTGGCGCCCCGTTTACCAGTTCTTCGGCCAGGGTTCCACGCAGCCCCCGGGAGCTTTCTTTGATCTTCTCTACTTTTGATACCTGTGGTTTGTCGGACATTCTTGCCTGCCTTGGATTCTAAGCCTTTCTGGACAAAGAAGTAACCCTATGGGCAAGATCAAGAAAAAAAGGCAGTATTCCTATCAAAAAAGTAGGGATTAGGCTGAAATGAACCTGTGGGCCCTCTCTTTCGGCCAGATTTGCGACTCTCCGGCGCTCTCCTGCGCTCTCCCGTGGGCTGCGATGCCCCGGCATTAGGGGCTTTGGGCAGTATCTCTAGAAGCGCACCGGAATGGAAAATGATAGAATGACCCCTGTGAGAGAATAGCGGAAGCCACCC
>JBHIXQ010000322.1:0-4005 GCA_041984705.1 Leptonemataceae bacterium
GTGAACTCTACTGTATCGGTGCCACTACCCTCGATGAACACCGTAAATACATCGAAAAAGATGCCGCCCTAGAACGCCGCTTCCAGCCGGTAATAGTGGATGCCCCCAATGTCGAAGACAGCATTTCCATCCTGCGCGGACTGAAGGATCGCTATGAATTGCATCATGGTATACGTGTTACCGACAGCGCTCTTGTGGCTGCAGCCAAGCTTTCTAACCGGTACATCACCGATCGATTCCTTCCCGATAAAGCTGTGGATTTGATCGATGAGGCCATGAGTAAGATGCGCATCGAGCTGGATTCACTGCCAGAAGAGCTGGATATTATTTCCAAGCGGATTCAGTCATTGAAGATTGAACGAGAGGCTCTCAAGAAAGAGAAGGATCCTGCCTCCAAGCAGCGACTGGAAGTGGTGGGCCGAGAACTGGCCAACCTGGAAGAAGAATTCGTAAACAAGAAAGGTGTCTGGGAAGCAGAACGAGTGGATGTTGAGAAAGCCAAATCCCTGCGTGAAGAAATCGATTCCTGGAGACTTCAGGAAAAAGAGGCCGAGCGAATTGGGGACTTGAATCGAGTGGCTGAGATTCGCTACGGCAAACTGGTAACTCTCGAGAACATGCTCAAAGCTCTGGAAAAGAAGATTGAAGAGAGTAAGAAGCAATATCTTAAAGAAGAAGTTACCGATGAAGACATTGCCACCATTGTCTCTCGATGGACCGGTATCCCGGTTTCCAGGATGATGCAGGGTGAAAAAGAAAAGCTTCTGGGCATGTTCGATCAGTTAAAGACCACAGTCATCGGTCAGGATCATGCTCTACAGGAAGTAAGTGAGGCCATCCTCAGAAATCGAAGTGGACTCAGTGATCCCAATCGACCGGTGGGTGTATTCCTGTTCGTGGGCCCCACAGGTGTGGGAAAGACCGAAACCGCTCGTGCTCTCAGCAAATTTTTGTTCGATGATGAGAATGCCATGCTGCGAATCGATATGTCCGAGTACATGGAAAAGCATGCTGTGGCCAGGCTCATCGGCGCTCCTCCAGGATATGTAGGCTACGATGAAGGTGGTCAGCTAACCGAAGCTGTGCGCAGACGGCCCTACCAGGTGATTCTTTTTGATGAGGTAGAGAAGGCGCATCCGGATGTGTTCAATCTGTTTTTGCAGTTATTCGACGATGGAAGGCTTACTGACTCGAAAGGCCGGATGGTGGATTTTCAAAATACCATCGTCATTATGACTTCGAATATTGGAAGCCATCATCTAATGGATAGCTCAAAATCCGAGGAGGAGAAACAGGAGCTGATTGAAAGGGAACTGCATACCTTCTTCCGGCCGGAATTTCTCAACCGACTGGACGATACCATCTACTATCATCCGATCACAGAGGAAGCTCTAAAAGACATTGTGAAGATCCAGATTCGAAAGATTATCCAGAGGGCCCGGGAAGCTGGATTGAATGTAAAGGTAGAGAGCGCCTTGATCAACTATCTGGCGAAGAAGGGATATGATCCTCAATTCGGGGCCAGGCCATTGAAGAGATTGATTCAGAAAGATGTGGGCAATACACTCAGCCAGGCCATTCTCAAGGGAGATTTCTCGGCAGATAAAGAATACAAACTGGGTCTGGACAAAGACAGGGTTGCTCTGAAGTAATTCCAGTGGAGGCATCCTTTGAACGCGCTCTGGATTTTGCGAGAAGCATCCGCACCCGGCATTTGAGGATCGGGCCCACCATTGAAGTGGGAGAGCCGCTCACCGTAGAGAATAGCCCCGCACCAGTATTAAGCGAGGATGAAAAACAGCAGCTGAGTTACTGGCTGAATGAGCTGGGGCCCTATCGAAAGGGCCCCTTTTCCTTCTTTGGTGAGCAGGTCGCGTCTCACTGGAACAGCGATGCCAAATGGAAGCATTGTAATCCCTATCTTGCCAGGGACCCGGCCATACGATCCGGCGATGTCCTGGATCTGGGCTGCAACAACGGCTATTATCTACTTCGACTTCTGGAACTAAAGCAGTCCGGCCAGATCTACGGGCTGGATCCTGCGCCCCCGTTCTACCGGCAGTTTCGTTTTCTTCAAGAGATGCTGGAACCCGACCATCCTGTCCGTAATATAATGTTTATTCCCGCAGATCACCAGGCACTGAAAAGGCCCGGGATGAGGACTGCTGGCCTGAACCATTCGGCCGGGGCGGACTCCTCGGCCGCCGCGGGTTCAGAAAAGCGCGGGGTGGATGCCATAAGTGGAACCGGCGCTGTTGATTCGGCTGGCACAGGTTCAGTAAAGCGCAGGGAGGATTCTTTAATTGGAACCGCTGGTATTGAGTTAGCCAGTACGGATTCAGAAGAGCCTGTAGGTGCTGCCAATAAGGAAACCAGTGATGCTGAGTCCGCCGATCAGCCAGGATCGCTGGAACTGGCGGGCAAGACCTTCGATGCCATTCTTTGCTGGGGCGTCATCTACCATCGGACCGATCCCATTGAATTGCTTCGTACCATTCATGGAGCATTGAAAACCGGTGGGGTACTTTATCTGGAGTCCATGGGCATTCCGGATGATCCCAACGCTCCCTATCCCAGAGCCATACTTCCGGCCGGTAAATATGCAGGAGCCCGGGGAATCTGGCATGTACCCGATTCTGTGACTCTGTGCAATTATCTTCATCGTAGCGGCTATCGAGATATTGAAACTTTGAAAACCTGGGATTATTCGGGGGAGTTAAACGGTGATACCGGTATGCCGGTTCTGGAGGAATTCCTGGATCCGGATCGGCCGGGATTTCTGAAGGATGGTCTGCCAGCCCCCGTTCGAATTCTGGTTCGAGCCCGTAGATAGAGCGAACCGCTTTTCTTGGCCCGGTTTCAAGCTTGCGTCCCTATGATTTTGTGCTGGAAAGGCCAGGACTTAAGGGGCACATTAGCAGGGATTTGATTCTTGTAGTGGCAGGTAACGAAGAAGGCCGTCAGTTAGCAGGCCTGCTTAATCAGCGGTGCTCTTGCTTTCCAGCGGACCCGGAGGAGCTTGAGAGGCTGTTCTCCAGGCAACATCCGGATGCAATCATTCTGCACTGGTCTTCCACCCATCCAACTTCTGATTTAATGCAAACACTGCTTCAGGGGGGAGCTCCTTTGATTGTTGTGCTGCAACGGTCGGCCATCGGGGCGGAGGTAGCAGCAGACCTGGCATCTCTGGGGATACGGCACTTCCGTTTCGAAGAGGAAGACTCGGATTGGAATCGCTATCTTTTTCAGGTTGTGGATGCCCACCGAAGACAGGGCATTATCCAGTCCACACATGAATATCTGGAATCTCTGCATGTTGTGCAGATGGAGCGCACCCGGTCCGTTCTGGATTCACTTCAGATGGGATTGATGGTTATTGAAGGAGCCGGAGATGGTCAGCTCATGCACTACAACCATCGCCTGGAGCTATTGCTGAATCGAGAACTGGATGTCTGGCATGGATGGTCACTAAGTCAGATTCAAAAGCATCTGAAACAGGAGGAGCCATCCGATTTGGCCCTGTTCAGCCTGCCGATGCAGATTTCGGATGAAACCGTTTCAGATTTTTATCGGCGAGGCCCACTGTTTCTGGAGAGAACTATCCTGCCATTGATTTCGGCCACGGAAGTGGTGACCGGCTATCTATTTGTTTTTAAAGATGTAACATTTGAGGTATCCAGCGATCGTCTGGACAGCGTTACCGGTCTGCCCACAAATTCGGAGGTAGCAAGGATTCTGTCACGACGTGTAGCCTGGACCCTTCGGCACTCCGGCATTCCCTGTCGGCATATCTCTGCGGCACACCTTCGATTGGCTGACATGGATTCCTACCGGGAGCACCAGGGGCAGGCGGCTGTGGACCAGGTATTGATTCAAGCGGCTTCGCATTTAAGACTTTGCAGCAGCGATTCCATGGTTATAGTTCGATCCGGGTTATCTGACTTCCTGATCTATGCGGTGGATCACACCTTGGAGCAATGCAGTCGAAAGCACCGGGAAATCCAG
>JBHIXQ010000323.1:0-4003 GCA_041984705.1 Leptonemataceae bacterium
CTTTCCGTGATTACTGATCGATATGGACCACGGAGTCTTTGCCAAAGAACTGAAATATAGTATGCACTCTCTGAATCTGCACAGATTGATCGTTCCAGAAAAAGGCAGTGCCCAGAGATTTATCGTCATTTACGATGGCCATTCTCTTCTCGCCGTAATAGATATACTCCTTGCGACCATCCGCGAAGATGTTGCCCGCATACTGAATTTCAATATGATCTGGCTTTTTGCTGAATCTGGCAAGGCCTCCCACCTGAATGTTACCTTCGGCATCTCGCACAATCTTGATTGGGCCGGCCTGAAGCGAATTAGCAGAATTGATGGTCACTTCCGGAGGCTCGCTTCCGATTTCGAAGCCAAAAATGGTGGTCTTTTCCACCCCGGTATAGCGAATTCCAGTGGAATCCTGTATCAGCCTCACTCCGTCCTCCAGATCCAATCCGTCCGGCCGGATTTTGATGATTACTTCATCATCGGAAAACAAGCCCGGTTCGAAGATTGTGATTGTATTTCCATCCCGGGAAACCCTGGATTCCCCTGAGCTAAAAAGTCCAGGTAGCTCCTGTCTCATGGCGAACTTATTGTTGTTTCTCAGGCCGGTTACGGTAACCAGATCCACAGCAATGTTTCCACGAACATCTACGAAGATTCCATTTCCTAGAAAGACTCCCATGGGAGAATAGGGCACAGGCGTACATTCTCTCCGGGTTGTAATGGTTCCATCAGCATTGGTTGTAGTAGTAGTTGTACAATTCTGCTGACGATAAATGTCTATGCGCTGGTAATAGGGTTCTATTCCAGCCCGCATCTCCAGGGGACCGGCGTTTTCCAGTTCCTGGCCTGCAGGAATCATTTTTTGATCCAGGGATGTGCAGGAGCTGATGGCGACTGAAAAAAGAAGCATCAGAATCCCGAAGGCCCGAGATTCCTTGAGTTTGTTTAAATTAAGTGCATTCACTTTTCGCATTCTTCTACATGTATGGATTTCTGGCTGGAATCAAGCAAATTTGTTTTAAGACTGGCCTCAAACAGGAAAAGATTATCTTGAGCCGCCGGGCCTATCCTCTTAATCCCCCTGGCCGCGAAGCCGGGGCTCGTAAGACAGTTGACAGAGAGCCCGCCGGCCGCCAGGGCCATGCTTTAGGGGTTGATAGCCAGGATGGCAGCACCGCCAGCAGGAATGGTTAGTTTGCTTCCTTCCAGGGTTGCATCCTGCAGCGTGAAGAGCAAAGCCGGATCTTTAATGCTCTGTGGAAGTTCAATACTATGATTCTTGCTTCCAAAGTTCATTGCAATAAGGGCCGCGCTGGACTCTGCTTTTCGCTGAAATACTACCAGATCCCGGGAAATTCCTTCCTCCAGCATGCTCAACGTTCCAATGCGAAGGGCTCGATGTTCTTTACGAATCTGCAGTAGATCCTGATTGGTGCGAAGCAGTGAATTTGGATCCTTTTTCTGTTTGTCTACATTGCATTGGGAAGAATCTGAATGGACCGGTAGCCAGGGCTTCCCTTCGCTGAAACCCGCATTTTTTGAGGAATCCCATTGCATGGGAGTTCTGCATCCATCCCGATTGATATAGAGCTTTAGCCATCTGGCCACCCGTGCGGGCAACCACCAGTAGGGATGAGCGGCCGCGTCCAGCGCGCCGCGATGGGGGAATTCGCCGTCTGGAATTCCCAGTTCATCGCCATAGTAGGTTATGGGAACTCCTCTGGCTGTATATTGCAAAACGGCCAGGAGATGAGCTCGCTTCTGGTCTTTTCCAATGCGGCTCATATATCTTCGCCGATCATGGTTGCCCACCGAAAGCGTTGGAAGATAGGGAGGCGGGTATTCCTTTTCGTAGTAGTTCAGAATGCTTCGAACGTCACTGGCCTTGAATTTGTGAAGATGGATCAAATCAAAGAGCAGGATGAGATTCAGTCCATCCAGATTGTCTCCCAGATATTTTTTCACCACTCCTTTCCCGAATACTTCGCCTACAACGAATCGCTCCGGACTGTATTCATCTATGAGGCTTCGTACCTCTTTTGCCAGCTCAAATGTCTCCGGCCTATTCAGGTTATATTCCAGCTTTTGAAAATAACCCTCGTCGAAGTCTTCGTTGGGAACGTATTTCCAGCTGAATGGATTATCTCGAAACTGTTCGTCCTTGAAAATACTGTGAAAGATATCCAGGCGATAGCCATCCACGCCCTGGTCCAGCCAGTACCGGACAGTGTCGAACATTGCCTTTTTTACTTCGGGATTGCGAAAGTTAAGGTCCGGCTGAAAATCCAGAAAGTTATGAAAATACCATTGATCTGTTTTCTTATCATAGGTCCATCCGGAGCCGCCAGGTAGACAGGCCCAGTTATTGGGAGGCTTCTTACCCTTTCCCTCTTTCCAGATATAGAAGTCCCTTCTTGCATTGTCTTTGCTGGATCGGGACTGCTGAAACCAGGAGTGTTCATCCGAAGTATGATTCAAGATCATATCGAAAATGATTTTCATCCCACGTTTATGGGTTTCCTGGATAAGCTGCAGAGCATCATCCACGGTGCCATACTCAGGTGCGATCTGGTAGTAGTCGCTAATATCATAGCCAAAGTCTCTCTGAGGACTTTGATAGTGAGGAGAAAGCCAGATTGTTTCAAATCCCATCTCCTGGATGTAATCCAGCTTCTGTATTATACCCGGTAAATCTCCGATTCCATCTCCGTTGGAATCAAAAAATGATCTGGGATAAATCTGGTATATAGTGGTTTCCTTCCACCAGGGCGTTGGATTCAAATTGAAGCTCTCGTTGCGCGTGTTGGATTCAGACCGCTCGCGGCGGTGACGCTCACTGTCTGGGTTCGAATTTCAGTGACAAGGAATTAATGCAGTATCTCTGTCCTGTTGGCTTTGGCCCATCCGGAAAAACATGACCCAGATGCGCATCGCACTTACTGCAAAGGACCTCTGTGCGAAGCATACCATGGGATGTATCTTCCTTGCTGGCCACAGCATCCGAATCTGATGGCTGCCAGAAACTGGGCCATCCGCTGCCGGATTCGTATTTTTCATCGGAACGAAATAGCTCTTCACCGCAGCAAACGCATCGATACACTCCTTCCTCTTTGTTGTCCCAGTATCTTCCGGTAAAGGCCCGCTCCGTTCCACCCTGTCTGGCAACCTGGTATTCTTCCGGGCTGAGCTGTTCTTTCCATTCTGCTTCTGATTTTTGAATCTTGCTCATAGATCTAAAAAAGCAATGCATCCGCAGATAGGTCTATCATTTTAGACCCAGGATGATGGCAGATCTGCTTTCCCTGGATTTTTTTGTTCGTTCATTGATCCTCACCGGAATGGTAGCCTTCTTTGCAGGCTATTACGGCGTTTTTGTTGTTCAGAGGCAGATGAGCTTTCTGGGCTCCGGTCTGGCCCATGCTGCCTTTGGAAGTGTTGCCCTGGCCATCCTGCTGGATACAGAGCCTCTCTATATTGCAGTGCCTTTTACTCTGCTGGGTGCAAGTTTGATCCACTGGCTGGGCAAAAAGGGACTGAGCGCCGATTCATCCACCGGCATACTATTTTCCGTAAGCATGGCCCTGGGAATTCTGTTTCTTTCCATGCGAAACAGCTTTGGGCAGGATGCATTCGCCTATCTTTTTGGATCCGTGCTTTATGTAGAAACCATGGATCTATGGATCGCTGGAGCATTGTTTTTGATTACGGTGGGAAGCTTCGCATTCTGGGGGCACTGGGCTTATGCCGGTCTGGACTCGGAGCTTGCAAGAAGCGATGGACAGAAAGTGGATCTGATGGAGTGGCTTCTGGTTTCTCTTCTGGCGCTGGTAATAGTTCTGTCCATCAAATTGATTGGTGCAGTATTGATTACCAGTTTTCTGGTTCTGCCTGCATCGGCGGCGCGAATGGTAAGTCGCAGTTTTGCCAGAATGACTGTTCTATCGATTCTTTTTTCTGTAACCGGAGCCTTTGCAGGATTGTTTATTAGCGCCTTCGCCGGGACTCCGGC
>JBHIXQ010000324.1:0-292 GCA_041984705.1 Leptonemataceae bacterium
AGACTCGCCGTTTCCGGGAACCAGGTCCGATTCCAGAGACACTACAATCCTGGTGCTGGTTTCGTATAAGATGCGAGCTTCACAGTCCACACCTCGAACGCGCAATGCAATGATTTGATTCTCGTGGAACAGCGGCACGGCGCATCCTCCTCTCTGGTCAGATCAGGTCAAGAATACATTGATTTGCTGGGCCCCTCAAGAACTTTGTATCATGCCCAGGATACTTAAGAGCCTACCAGCAAAAGACACAAGAATTGCCATTGCTTATTCCGGAGGTCTGGATACCCGGACT
>JBHIXQ010000324.1:302-4002 GCA_041984705.1 Leptonemataceae bacterium
AAAAGGCCTGAAAGTGCATTGTTACACCGCAGACCTTGCTCAGCCAGATGAGACAGATCTGGATTCTATTCCCGAAGGCGCAAAAGCCCATGGGGCGGCCCAGGCCCGGTTGCTGGATTGTCAGGATGCCCTGGCCCGTGAGGGCATTACAGCCATTCAATGCGGTGCCTTTCATATTCAATCTGGTGGTCAGAAATATTTTAACACCACTCCTCTGGGTCGGGCGGTTACGACCCTGAGTATTGTGCGCGCCATGAAAGAAGACCGGGTAAACATTTTCGGTGATGGATCCACGCATCGCGGAAATGACATTCAAAGATTCTTTAGATACGGAATCCTTATGAATCCGGATTTGCAGATTTATAAGCCCTGGCTGGATAATGCATTTGTGCAAGAGTTCGGCGGCCGCAAAGAGATGTCCGAATATCTACAGAAGATTGGCAAACCCTATAAGGCATCCACAGAGAAGGCTTACAGCACTGATAGCAATATGCTGGGCGCCACCCATGAAGCCAAAGATCTGGAATACCTCGATCGCTCTATGTACATTGTGGAGCCCATTATGGGGGTTCCATTCTGGAAATCCGAGACAAGCATCGAAACGGAAACAGTAGAAATTGAATTCCAGCGCGGAGTCCCGGTAGCAATCAATGGCACCACTCTGGAGCCTGCGGCGATGATCCTGGAAGCGAATGCCGTGGGAGGCCGACATGGTCTGGGCATGACGGATCAGATTGAAAACCGCGTCATTGAAGCCAAGAGCAGAGGCATTTATGAAGCTCCGGGTATGGCGCTTCTGCACATCGCATATGAAAGGCTGCTATCTGCAGTACACAATGAAAACACCCTGGATCTCTATTTCAACCTGGGCAGAAAACTCGGTCGGGTACTCTACGAGGGCCGCTGGTATGATAATGAAGCCATGCTTCTGAAAAGCTCCCTCAGCGGCTGGATTGCCTCCACCGTCAGCGGCAAGGTAACACTGGAACTGAGAAGAGGAAACGACTACAGCATCGTTCGCACCGATCCTGATTTCGCCACTTATAATCCCGAAAGCCTGAGCATGGAAAAAACCGAATCACAGTTCACTCCGGAGGATCGAATCGGGCAGCTGGAAGTGCAATCTTTGAGCGTTATGGACAGCCGAGCATTACTCATGCATCTTTTTGCCACTCTACCGGAGAGCCAGAAGCAACTACTCCTGGAGTCCAATCAATTCGCTAGAGCCCTCAAGGACGATTCTTGAGAAAGAACGGTTCCACGCGTCCATGGAGCCAACGGATTCAGCTTTTCGGATTCAGTGTTCCTGATTCAGAACTCGAGATTCATAGGTCCTGAATCAGAAGGCAAATCCATTCACCTCAAATCAAAAAGGGCCGCTATGAATTAGCGGCCCGGATTATAATCGGCCGAACCACCTCGGGTTCTGCCGGATACCAAAGAAATCGGATCTTTAGAATGAAGCCTCTGAGTCTAATGAGCACTCGGAGTCTTATTCAGGAAAATTATTTTTTTCCCAGAAATTTCATCATTCCGCGGAGTCTGGCACCCACTTCTTCGATCTGGTGCTTCTTGCCATTCTCTCGCAGTTTGTGGAATTCAGGATAACCCTTGTTGGTTTCTTCTACCCATTCTTTAGCGAACTTTCCGCCCTTGTCTTTTTGAATCTCAGACAGAACTTCTTTCATTTTTGCTTTGGCATGGTCGTCCACTACTCGCGGCCCACGTGTAAGATCACCGTACTCAGCAGTGTCGGAAATGGAATCCCGCATATTGGCAATGCCGCCCTCATAAATCAGGTCAGTAATGAGCTTAACTTCATGCAGACATTCAAAATAAGCGATGTCTGGATCATAACCCGCTTCTACAAGAGTCTCGAACCCTTTCATAATAAGGGATGTCAAACCGCCGCAGAGTACAACCTGCTCACCGAAAAGGTCGGTTTCCGTTTCATCTCGGAAAGTGGTCTCCAGAATACCGGCTCGGCCTCCGCCTACTCCCGATGCATGCGCCAGTGCTCTCTTTTTCGCTTCGCCGGTTGCATCCTGATGGATGGCGATAAGCGCAGGAACACCACCGCCCTCGCGGTAAACTCGTCGAACCAGATGTCCCGGGCCCTTGGGAGCCACCATGTAAACATCAACATTGGATGGAGGCTGGATCAGATCGTAGTGAATATTGAAACCATGAGAGAAAACCAGCGCATCACCATCCTTTAGGTTGGGAGCGATGGCTTCATCATAGATTCTGCGCTGGATGGTATCCGGTGCAAGAACCTGAATAATATCCGCTTTCTTGCTTGCCTCGGCTGGATCCAGAACCTCGAACCCATCCTCTTTTGCTACCTTCACAGACTTTGAATCGGAACGTAGTCCAATAATAACGTCCAGGCCGCTATCGCGCATATTTTGCGCCTGAGCGTGTCCCTGGCTGCCATAACCAATAACAGCAATAGTTTTTCCCTTCAGGACACTCAGGTCGCAGGAGTCATCGTAATAAATTTGTGCCATGTGCCCTTTTTTACCCCGTAAGCCTACTGACAACTAATTACCGCCAGAGAGATGCCAGAACCCCGCTCCTTGTGCCTGGTTCCGCGTCACCGGACATAATCCAGAGCTACTTTGGCGCATGAATCCGGCCTCGGCAACCAGCATGGGATGGCACCCAGCACAGAGAGGTCACTGGCACTCCAGGAATCTGCAAGATGGAGAAAACGAGTTATCACTCCTGAAGAAATTCGCAGCATTATTGCGGATTGGACGTTCTTTGCGGATTGCGGAAGCTTTTAATAGGCCGCAATTAGGATTGTTTCGATTTCGTTTTGGTCCAGTTCTCGAGGAGTGTTTTTGATCAGTGGAAAGGCAGAGGCCATCCCTGCGATTTCAGGAAGCAACGCCTTATCTACTTCGAAGTCGGAAAGCCTCTGGGGTACTTTTAAATCCAGATAGAGCTTTCTTACACCTTCCACAGCCTTGATCGCGGCCTCAATTACAGTGATATCATGGATGTCCTCTTCCAGAGCCCGTGCAATCTGAACATATTTTCCTGCAGACGTTGTGAGGTTATATTCCATAACATGCGGCAGAAGAATGGCCATGGCCATCATAAAGTCCATACCCGTAATCAAGTTCGTGGCTGTTGCGATACTGTAGCAAAGGCCCAGCCAGCTATTGGAATGAGATACACCGCATAGAAGATTCGCTACGCTGATGTTGTTTCGTGCATTCTGATTGGATGTATCCTTCACCAGGTTCTGAAGTGATCGCATAATCAGTTCGATAGCTCTCAGGGCCATGGAATTGCTAAGATCGTTGGCTCTTTTGGAGAGAATGGCCTCCACCGCGGCAGCGAGGATCGCCACACCCGTGCGAGTAATCTCCGCTTCGGACATGGCCATGGTAATGGCCGGGTCCATGAACACTGCAGCGGGAAACAATCTAGGATCATTTCCATGGTAGAGCTCCCCGGACGCGTGGTCATACATTACAAATGTAGGAGAGCTTTCTTCCCCCATGGTGAAAACACCAGGCACAGTAATAACCGGCATGGGTGGTCTTTTCAATGGCTCTCTACGCTCGGGGAGCTCCTTGGCAAAGACTTCGTTGGTGGCCAATAGGGCTACAGCACGGGCTGTATGAAAAGTATCCCGCCCTCCGTATGCCAGAATTAGATCCGCACGACTCTGTTTTATGAAATGAGC
>JBHIXQ010000325.1:0-4002 GCA_041984705.1 Leptonemataceae bacterium
CATGAACACCTTCTGTTCTTATGTGTTCTCTGGATCCAGGTTGTTGTTTCTGAATTCTCTTCTTATGAAGTTTTTGACTATGTATAATTCTTCGCCTGGTATCTTCCAGTGAAATGGATACGTCTGGAAGATTCAGAATTTCCAGCACGTTGTTCATCTCTCGCAGATCCACAATACCTGCATTCAGAAAGGCCGCCGTAAACATATCTCCGGCGATGCCACCTACACTTTCGAGATACAGTGCTTTCATACGATTTCTCCAGAAATACTTTGGCCCGGCCAGGCTAGCAAAGATAATTTATTTTCGAATTCTGGGATGCGGATCCAGGATTAGCTTATCTCTATGAACCACTTCAGCGCTGGAGTTTGCACTGGAATGGCCGCCAACCAGCCGCTGCAGAGCCTCAGAGGGCACGGAGCTGAGCCCTCGGGCAATAACAGTGTCCCTGTTGTCCAGAATCTCCACAACATCTCCCTGTCTGAATGTCCCTTCGAATTGCTGGACCCCAGCAGAAAGTAGCGAAGCTCCTTTTTCCAGGAGAGCCTTTCGCGCTCCATCGTCCACTATAAGCCTTCCTTCACCGGGAACATACAGGATCCATTTCTTTCGAGCCGCCAGCTTTCGCGCTGAACTCTCGGGAAAGGGAGGAACAAGCGTTCCCAGATCCTTTCCCTCAAGCAGTGCGCGAATAGGACTCTCCTGTTTTCCTGGAAGGATGGCCGTGAAATGTCCTACTCTCTGGCCCAGACGAGCTGCTTCCATTTTGGTTCGCATCCCGCCGCTTCCAGGACCTGTAGGCCCGCCAGCGAACGATAGCACTTCATCATCTATTAATTCGATAAAAGGGATTCGTTTTCCGTCCCGGAGAAAACCATCTACCGTTGTGAGAATAATCAAACAATCTGCATGAAAAAGGCCGGCACATGCTGCGCTGAGCATATCGTTGTCGCCGAACTTCAGTTCCTCAGTGGACACCGTATCGTTTTCATTGATGATGGGAACAACATCCAGATCCAGAAGTTCGTTCAACGTATGGCCGATGTTCAAATACGCCCTTCGATCCCGGAAGTCCCGGGCCGAAAACAACAGCTGGGCCGAATGGATTCCCATGTCAGAAAAAATTCTGGAATACTCGGAGATCAGATGCACCTGACCTATGGCAGCCAGTGCCTGTTTGCGCGATAGACCGGGCTCTGCCAGAGGCTCATAATCGCTTCGTCTTTTTAGAACTTCACGACCTGCACCCACGGCTCCGGAACTGACCAGAATTACCTGACGATTCGCTTTTTTAAGGAAATGAATCTCCCGGGCCAGTTTCTGGATCATCTCCGGACGAAAGCCATTCTCATCCGCAAGAAGACCGGTTCCGACTTTGACCACAATTCTGCGGCAATCATTCAGAGCTTTCAACTGATTCTGGCGCATTCAGAGAAATCATCCTTTCTGCCTGAGTAGTTTCTGGAAAGCAGGCAAATAGCTTTTGCTTGAATTCGCTCAGCCCGGCTTCTTCTTTCGCAGAGATAAATACAATGTCTTCTGCCAGCCCTTTCATTTCCTCTTTAAGGGCCTGGGCAAGCTCGGATGCGAACTGCTCATCATAATCGATTTCATCCAGCTTGTTCAAGATAATAAATCCCGGCCTCTCTGTTAGCTCCGGATTATAATGCTTGAGCTCCATTCGAAGCATGCGTAAATCCGCTGCCGGATCCACCGAGGTAAGATCCAGAATGTAGATGATTACCCGAACCCGTTCGATATGTCTTAGAAAGGAAAGCCCCAGACCCGCCCCTTTCGAAGCGCCTTCGATAATTCCAGGAATGTCTGCCATCAGGATTCTACGGTCTTCGTTTTCCAGCACTCCCAGGTTCGGATTCAGGGTTGTAAATGCGTATGCACCGATCTTTGCCTGATTGGCGGTCACTTTAGAAAGCAAAGTGGATTTGCCTGCATTGGGCAGCCCCACCAGGCCTGCATCAGCGATCAGCTTTAGATTCAGCAGGATTCGCTTTTCTTCTCCAGGCATTCCAGGCTGAGCATACTCCGGAGCCTGGTTAATGGAGTTTGCAAACCTGGCATTTCCCTGGCCGCCCCGACCTCCCTGGGCCGCAATCACAGTGGATTCCGGAAGATTAAGATCGGCGATGATCTCTTCTGTATCTGCGTCGGTAATTACAGTGCCTACGGGAACCTGAAGAATCAGATGCTCACCATCGGCGCCGCTACGATTTCGCTTCTGGCCGGCCTCTCCAGGCCTTGCTCCGTAGACTTTTTTGCTTCTGAATTTTCCGAGTGTAGAAACTCGATTTGTGGCAAGGAATTGGACAGAGCCCCCGTGACCGCCGTCGCCGCCATCGGGTCCGCCTTTGGGGACGTATTTAGCTCTGTGGAAACTTACAGCGCCGGCTCCGCCATGGCCCCCTCGAACGAGGATCTCTATCGAGTCGATGAACTTCAAGGGTCACGGAGCCAGCTGGGGCCGCTTCGCTCAGGAAGCGGATATAATGGATACTTTCTTTCTGGAACGATTGATGTGAGAGAATTCTACTCTTCCGTCAACCAGAGCAAACAGTGTATGATCTCGACCCAGGCCTACGCCTTCGCCGGGATGAATGCGAGTGCCACGCTGACGAACAATAATGTTCCCGGCGCGAACTACCTGTCCGCCAAAAATCTTTGTACCCAGTCTCTGGGAATTACTATCTCTACCGTTCTTTGTGGAGCCGCCACCTTTCTTATGCGCCATCTTCTTTTCTCCTGATCTGAAGCCTGTCCGGGAATTGCCGGGACAGCTTGTTCAGTGTATGCAGTACCGTTGAAAAAATCAGTTCCGTTCCTGCGTCCCCTTCGGACTTGAGTTCCAGGAAGAAATCTCCCTCTTCCTGGCTTGAGCGAGTCTGCTTATTCAAAATTTCTTGAATGCCGTCTCGCAAGGTATAGGTCAGAGCACTTACTGCAGCGCAGAGCACATCGCTTCCTTTGCTGCTCAGGCCTGCATGGCCGGATATGTGAATTGCTCGAACCTTTCGATTATCATCTGTCCAGAAATGGACTTCAATCAATTCTTGATCTCTACCACCTGCAGCTTCTGAAGATCCTGACGATGTCCCCAGGATTTTCTGTAGGTAGTCTTGGCTTTATATTTGAACCCTTTGATTTTGGGTCCGCGAATGTCTTCCAGCACCTTGAGTTTTACAGAAGCTCCGGAAACGAATGGCTGACCTACTTTTAGATCCGAGCCTTCCCCTACAGCCAGAATGGACTCGCAGGACAGATCCTTCCCGGGCTCCACACCTGTGCGCTCGGAAACAAAGATCTGATCTTTGCTTACTCGGTGCTGCTTTCCTGCCAGTTCAATAATTGCATACATTAGGACTACCTCGCAAAGTGCAAGCTCCCAGTGGGCTGTACCGGGTCAACCAGAATTACCGAAAAGTGCCTGAATCAGGCTCTGAATGGGCTGTGCGCGGGTTTTTGGATCTTCAAGGGGCCCGGATGATTGGAGGAAATTTTCACAGCCCCTGACGGATGGAGCAACAATGAAACAGCGACTGTTCCTGGTTTCTGTGCAAAGGGACAGTATACAGGAGAGCCCCGAATCCCACCGAGCTTCCTCTGGCCGCCTATGTGACATAATCCAAATTACGGTTCCGGATCGATTGTATCTTATGATTGCACCATAAATAGCGGTAGCCTGTTTCAATCCAGTGAGGTAGCCCCTATCCTTCAGAGCTCTACAGTTAGAATGCTCCGGTAGAATGTAAAGGACGACAAGCAGGTTTCCGTTCATGCATCTATCAGTTATCCCGGGAGGATCCCTGACTAACGCAGCTTCCAGCGTACCAGGTTTGAGTCCCCGGCGAATCCTTTGAGAGCAGACTTGAACTCAGAGCGAACGAATCCATCGGGGCACCGAAACACAGAGCGCTCCTCCAGGTCCCGGGATATGACAATTTCCCGGCCATCCGCCAGCCCCTGAATCCTGGCAGCACGATTGACAGTAG
>JBHIXQ010000326.1:0-4000 GCA_041984705.1 Leptonemataceae bacterium
CGGCCGTAGTAAATGGATGGTGGAGCAGGTGCTAAAGGATTACGAACATGCTTTTGGACTCAAGCATGTCATCCTCAGGTATTTCAACGCCTCCGGGGCCCATCCAGATGGACACATCGGCGAAGATCATGAACCAGAAACCCATCTCATCCCTCTGGTGTTGTACGCGGCCATGGGAAGAAGGCCTGACATTAAGATCTTTGGAACGGATTACGATACCCCGGATGGAACCTGCATCCGGGATTATATCCATGTATGCGATCTGGCCGATGCCCATATTCTAGGGCTGCAAAAAAGCCTCGAGAGTAATGTCAGTATTATTGCCAATCTGGGTAATGGTAGCGGTTACTCGGTTAAAGAGGTTATCGATGCCTGCCGGAAAGTGACCGGCAAAGATATCCAGGCTGTGGAAGCCCCCAGACGCCCGGGAGACCCGCCTCGACTGGTGGCAATGGCTGATCGCGCCAGAAAAGAACTGGGATGGAATCCGCGCTTCGCAGACATCCAGACCATAGTGGAGCATGCTTACAACTGGCACAGGAAGCGTCATGACTGAGAAGAAGATCACTCGCAAGTTTCTTCTGTACATTTTCTTCTCGGGCTTTGCAGCCCTGGTGAACTTTGCCTCCCGATTTCTGTACGAAACCATTCCCGGGGTAAACTTCGAAATCGCCGTGGCCCTTGCTTATGTCTCCGGGATGATGGTGAACTTTGCCTTCAGCAAGTGGATCACCTTCCAGGCCGCAAGTTCGGGAAGGTTCAAACGAGAGGCCATCAAATTCTTTGCCGTGGCCAGCCTGGGATTGCTGGTAACAGTGGGAATTTCTGCCGGAGCATTGCGGTTTCTGCACTGGATTGGCCCCTCAGTCGCCCCAAATCTACCCCTGGAGGCAGATCAGGAAACCCTTGCCGCAGTGGCCCACCTTGTGGGTATGGCCGCAGGTCTTGTAGCCAATTTTATTGGCCATGAGCTGGTTTCCTTCCGCAGTACTGGGATAGGTGATAAATTGAAGGGGATCCTGACCAGATCAAGTAGAGAAGAGAAATGAATACGAATCAGAAAGTAGCCGTTATCGGAGCTGGACCCGCCGGCATGTCTGCGGCCTATTGCCTGGCCAGAGCCGGCCTCAAAGATGTAGATGTATATGAAGCCAGCGATTCGGTTGGCGGTCTGGCAAGAACCATCGAGCTATGGAACCAGGATGTAGATATTGGCCCTCACCGATTCTTTTCCAGCGATAAAAGAGTGAACGAGCTCTGGCTGGAAGTTGCGCAAAAAGACTATAAGATGGTGAACCGACTCACCAGAATCTACTATAAGAAGAAGTTCTATTATTATCCGCTCAAGCCATTCAATGCGCTCTTTAATCTAGGTATTTTCCAGGCACTTCTCTGCGTACTGAGTTATGGAAAACAGAGAATTGCCCCTACTCCAGAGGATGGTAGTTTCGAGGCATGGGTAACTCGTAGATTCGGCAAGAGACTGTTTCGCATCTTTTTCAAAACATACACGGAAAAGCTATGGGGAATCCCCTGCGAAAAGCTGGATTCCGACTTTGCTGCCCAGCGAATCAAGAAGCTTTCGCTCTATGAGGCCATCAAAAACGCCATTCTTCCATCCAAGAAAAATAAGCACAAGACCCTGGTGGATCAGTTCGCTTACCCAATTGGAGGCACAGGCGCGATCTACGAAAGGATGGCTGAATCTGTGAAAGGGCGCGGTGGCTCCGTGCATCTGAATACGCCGGTGCAAAACGTAATTCAGAAAGATGGAAAAGCAACAGGACTGCAGCTGGAGGATGGCACGGTCAAAGAATATGATCATATCATCTCCACCATGCCCCTGACGCTCATGGTTACGAGACTTCCCGAAGTGCCGGAAGATATTCTGGAAAGAACCCGGAAGCTCAAATTCAGAAATACCATCATCGTCTTTTTAAACATTGATGCCCTGGACCTGTTTCCGGACCAATGGCTCTATGTTCATTCCCCGGAACTGGACACTGGTAGAATCACAAACTTTCGCAACTGGATTCCAGAAGTGTACGGCAAAGAAAAGACCACGATTCTGGCTCTGGAACTGTGGTGCTACGACGAAGACCCGGTCTGGAAAGAAGCCAACGATTCACTGATTGAAAAAGCCTCCCGAGAAATTCGAAGCACCGGTCTTATTGGAAAATCGGAAATCCTGGGCGGACATGTTTATCGCATCCCTCGGTGCTATCCTGTGTATGATACTGGATACAAAGAGAATCTGGAGCCGGTAGAAAACTATCTAAGTTCGGTGAAAAATCTGCACGTCATCGGCCGCTACGGCGCATTTAAATACAACAATCAGGATCACAGTATTCTGATGGGTATGCTGGCAGCTGAAAACATTCTGGAGAATCGGAATCATAATTTGTGGGAAATCAATACGGATTACGAAACGTATCAGGAATCCTATGTAATTACAGAAACCGGTCTAAGCAAACAGGGCGCATAAACTTTGCGACGAAGCCGGCCGCTGTAAGAAGAGTAGATTTCGCGGCGAAACTCGTGTGAGCAAGAAGAGTCGGTTAAACGATAAGGCTCGCTTGATTTGCGAAACTCATCCTAACGCCCTACGTAGTCCTTGATGTGCGAAATTGCGCTTCGGCCCATGGCCAGAACTGCTTCCATTGCATTGCCACCGATATGGGGTGTGCAGACCAAATTGGGCAGGGAAAGCAACGACATTTTTGTTGCTGGCTCTATCTGAAATACATCCAATGCGGCACCGGCTATCACTCCTTCCTGAAGAGCTACTTCCAGATCCGACTCCTTTACAACAGCACCGCGACTGGTGTTAATAAGAAATGCATGCTCCTTCATCTGAGAAAGAAAGGATTCATCCACCATCTCGCGGGTATTCTCCGTCAAAGGAACATGCAAGGTTACGATATCCGAACTGGCCAGAAGCTCTGCAAATTCTACCTGCCTGGCGCCGGTTCGCGTACAGACATCACTTTTATCCAGGATATCGCATATTTGCACATTGCACTCGAATGGCTGCAGAAGAGAAATTAAATCTGTTCCAACAAAGCCGCATCCTACGATGCCCACGGTCTTACCGCTTAGCTGGAAACCACCTCGCTTATCCCACTGACCATGCCGAAGCTTTTCCGAAGTGAAAAACAGATTTCTACAGAGACCAATCATAAAAGCCAGGGCCATTTCGCTTACGCTTCTTCGATTCACACCGCCGGTCCAGCCCAGGCCAATGCCTCGCTCTTTCAGCGCCAGCTCATCGATGTTATCCAGCCCGACTCCGTACTTTGCGATGAACTTCAGTTCCGGCAGGCGCTCCAATAATTGATCTGAAATTCGTTCTGTGCCCACGATGGCCGAATTGTAACCAGAAAGAAAATCTACGAGCTCATCCTCTTGAAGAACTCGCCCGCTTTGATTCAATCTAGCTTCAGGAAACTCGGAAAGCAGCTCTTGAATAAGGACTTCGTTTTTGCAGAAACTGGCGGCGCTTACAGCAGGACCGATCATGAATTAAGTGTGAAGACCAGACCTCTGCTGTCAGTCGAAAATGATAGTAATAGAGGTCTTGCCTGGAGGAGCAAATAATGGAGTGCCCTGGCCGGGCCCGATTCCAACGCTAGGGCTGAAGACTTTCGCATTCACGTTGGGTACCGGAATTCACAGGGCCAAAGAAACACTTGGAAAGGATAAATCTGGGAACTATCTGATCGGCTGGAGTATTGGCATATTCCAGGTCCACTTTTTCATTGTAGATCCAGCCGGGGAGCCGCTTGTTCACTTCGACTCGAACCACGGCATTGCAGGCCGGTTCTGACTCCGAGAATATGGATGCGATGGCCAGATATCGAGAGTTTTCATACTCTGCCAGGCTCAGGCGAGCTAATTGCTTGCTTTCTGATGTCGCCAGGGTGGAGCTCAGGCTTGCAGTATTTAGCAGGGCCTCTGCAGTAGATTTTTGACCTTGAAGCGGGCCGTCCACTACTCTATA
>JBHIXQ010000327.1:0-3738 GCA_041984705.1 Leptonemataceae bacterium
TGCCGAAGAGCCCATGGACCGAAACGAATTTATCCAGCGATCTTTCAAACGCGGTATAGATAAACTGCTCCGGGATCATGGAACTCTGGCAGTTTCCTGGGGCCAGATTCATACTCTGGAGTACAGGCATCCGTTCGGAAAGAAATCCACCCTGGGTTTTTTCTTCAATCGCGGCCCCTATCCGGTGGATGGAACCTGGACGACGGTGGCTCCTTCTGGATTCGAAATACTGCCCTGGTCAGAATTAAACTTCAAGGCAACCCATGGCGCATCCCAGCGAATGATCTACAATACTGGAAATCCGGATGCCTCGGTTACCACTCTGCCGGGTGGAATCAGCGGTCAATTCTTGAGCCCTCATTACGATGATCAGATAGAAGGCTATCTGGAGGGGAAATACCGGAAGTCTCCCATGAGTCTGGATGCCACCGTTCAGGCCTCGGTTTACCTTCTTGTTTTGCAACCTGACTAATTTCCAGGCAACCTTTCGTTTTCTACAGAGGAAGAGGTATTCATTTGATGATTTTGGTTATACCCATCTGGGACCGTGACATTCTTTGACATCCAGATAGGAGTCCATAATTTATGGCAGTGAAGTTAGCCGGATTCTCAGAACCGGGATTGGTCCGAAAGCGTAACGAAGATGCTGCGCTAATTGATCATCAGGTGATTCAGGGCAACGCGAAATCGGACATCAAGACTTTTGAAGGCGAAACCAGATGGGTGGCCGTGGCCGATGGCCTGGGAGGTCATCCGGCAGGCAACATCGCCAGTGAAACCCTGCTTCGCAGCTTGATCTCGGACAACCAGCCCTTTCGCACCAGAGAAGATTTGAACGAGCTTTCCGGCTATCTTTCTACTTCATTGCTGAGGAAAGCGCAGGAAGTGGATGGGGCGGCAGGAATGGCATCCACTCTCACGGCCCTGTACTGCAGCGATGACAAACTCTATATTATTCACTGCGGAGATTGCCGGGCCTACCGCATTCAAGGCACCGGCACAGAGGAATCTCTCATTAGCACAGACCATACCCTGGTGTTTCAGGATTATCTGCGAGGCGATTTGACCCTGGAGCAGTTAAGAATGCATCCAATGAAGAATCAAATACTGCGATGCATCCAGGCCACGGATTCCATTACCAGATTGGAGCTTCATACCCTGGAACGCAGCGCTGGACTGCGGATTCTACTGGCCAGCGATGGAATCTGGGAAGCCATGTCGCACCCTCGTTTGATGGAGCTGGTTCAGGACGGAAATCTGGCTCAATGCTGCGAATCGGTACGAACGCAATACTATTCATCCGGTGCCCGGGATAACGGAACGATGGTTCTCGTGGAAATCTAAAGGTAGCCTGTTTCTTCCGCTACCGAACACAATCTCGAATTTCTGGCCGCATCCGGCAGATGTGCTATTGGTGAGCCACTAAGGGCGGCCCGGACCTGCTTGCAGAAGCCTTTCCTGAAACACGGTTTGCCACACTGTATTGGCCACCATTTCCATTCCGGTTGCATTGGGATGCACTCCGTCCGGAAGGCATAGCTCTGGTTTTAGCATAACTCCGTCCAGAAAAAAGGGCAGTAACTCTACGTCGAAATTTCGGGCCAGCGCAGGAAAAATCTCTTCGAACTGGCGGCCGTAGGTTTCCAGGCCTGGAATCAAAGGCATTCTAGAAATCAAGATTCGCATGGCAGGATTGGCGTTGCGGGCATCTTCAATGATTTTTTCGAAATAACTGGAACTGAATTCAGGACTGATGCCGTTGAACAAATCGTTTGCACCCAGAAAAACTACCAGGACTTCAACATTGGGATGGGCCCTGAGTAAAGGCCCCATCCTGTAATAGGCATCCATCACAGTGTCGCCGCTGATGCCTCCATTAATGATCTCCAGAGGCATCTGTAATTCATCCAGTTTTCTCTGGATCTGTGCTGGAAAGGACTGATGAGGCATGAGTCCAAATCCCTCGGTGAAACTATCCCCGAGAAATAGTACAGCAGGATGTCTGTTTTCGCCTGGAGCCATCGAATCCTTTCAAGAAACTTCCAGTATTGCCAGGGTATCCCCTATTTTTACTGTTTCCCCGGCCTTTTTAAGAATGTTTTTCAAGGTACCGTTTTCCGGACACTCCAGCGGGAAGGCTGCCTTGTCCGTAACCAGTTCGCAGAGTTCCTGGTTTTCGGAAACGCTGGCTCCCTGCTCTACATTCCAGGAGACAATTTCAATCTTTTCTGCATCGCCAATATCTGGCACCATTAATGGGATTTCACGAGCCATGGAACGATCCCGCCGAATCAGCATGCAATGGCAACAGCAAATTATCGTTTCCCATTGATTTCTACCTTGATACTGATTATTCTGGTAGTATGAACCGTCTCCCAGTACCTACTGATGAAGAACTACGACAGACTCTTTCGGCCACCATGATGCCTCACGACCTGGATCAGGCATTGCCTTTGATACATGAAATCAATGCGCTGAAGAAAGAGAAGAATGCCGTAATCCTGGGTCACAACTACATGACTCCGGATGTTTATCATGGAGTAAGCGATTATGTAGGCGATTCTCTGGGCCTTGCCAGGCTTTCCGCAGAAACGGAAGCAGATATTATTCTATTCAATGGAGTCCATTTCATGGCCGAAACGGCCAAAGTGCTGAACCCCCAGCGAAAGGTCCTGATTGCAGATCTGGAAGCGGGTTGCTCCCTGGCAGAGAGCATCACTCGAAAAGACGTACAGGAACTTAAAAAGAAATTCCCGGGTGTACCGGTAGTTACCTATGTCAATTGCTCGGCCGAGGTCAAAGCAGAGACCGACATCTGTTGCACCAGCGCCAATGCCTTGAAGGTCATTGAGAGCCTACCCGACGATACCATCATTTTTCTTCCCGATGCCTATCTTGCCAAAAACATGCAACAGCAGACCAGCAAGAGATTGATCGCATGGGAAAAAGGCAAGTGTATGGTGCATGAACTGTACTCTGGAGATGATGTGCGGGATATGCGACGTCAGTTTCCGGATCTTGTGGTAATCAGCCATCCTGAGTGCGATACGGATGTAACCGAAGCTTCTGATTTTGCGGGTTCCACTTCTCAAATGGAAGACTTCATTCGTAACAGTGAGCAGCAGAACATTATGCTTCTAACAGAATGCTCCATGGGCGATAACCTCAGGCATAAATTCCCGGATCGTCACTTTATCTCCACTTGCCATACCTGTCCGCATATGAAGAAGATCACTCTGTCCAAAGTCCGCGATGCACTTCTCAAAGAACAATTCGAAATCCATCTAAGCGATGAGATTATTGAGAAAGCTCGTAAATCTGTGGAACGGATGATCGCTATCGGCTAAAGACGATCCCTGCACAGCCATCCGCTGCATGAGCGCAAATTGGTTTGCCATCAAAGCAATAAAAATGGT
This sequence comes from Leptonemataceae bacterium, assembly GCA_041984705.1. GTDB lineage: Bacteria > Spirochaetota > Leptospiria > Leptospirales > Leptonemataceae > UBA3465. The sequence continues at coordinate 3,417 of JBHIXQ010000327.1, forward strand.
ACCGGGCGTATTCCGTCTCTGCAGAGCCGGAACTACAACAGCCAGGCCGGGCCTGATTAGCGCTTTCTGAGAAGCCATGCCAGATCTGCAATCTACAGTTTCGAAAAATAAAGATATTGCAATGCCCTGCCCGCCACATGAGATTGCACCGGGCTCCTGCGCCAGGACATTCACAGTGGGCTCGTTATAGATCGGGAAGAATTAAATGGAAAAACTGAAAAAATATCGTTTACCGCAATTTCGTCAAATCCTAGTGTACAATCATTGATTGCAAATTTGAATTCGTACATGGCTTCACATGGCAGTCAGGCTAACATTTCTA
>JBHIXQ010000327.1:3748-3996 GCA_041984705.1 Leptonemataceae bacterium
GTGGTTCAAGTCTCAGAAGCTCGGAGGTCTGTACTTCACCTACCTGTGGCTGAATCTGCTTCCATTCTTATGCGGATTCGCACTTGCATTGCTATTCTATTTCCCTGTATACAAATTTAATACGAAGAGTCTGCGCCTTCTTTTTTCGGAAGGTATGTTTACAAAGGGCTGGAACTATCTGTTTGCCGCCATTCCATTTGGGGCGGCTTTCTTATTCCATGGACCTTCCGCTGTTACCCTTTCCGATT
>JBHIXQ010000328.1:0-380 GCA_041984705.1 Leptonemataceae bacterium
CACTACCAGGGGAAAGCCGAACTGACTGTGAAGAAAGGGCATTCGCTCAAAGTTCATTCCGTAGATACCAGTAATCAGAGTCATGGGCATGAAGATGGTAGTAATCAATGTCAGAAGCTTCATGACCTGATTCAGCCTGGTACTTATAGAAGAAAGATGAACATCCAAAAGACCGGAAAGCATGTCTCGAAAGGATTCTATGGTATCTACAATGTGGATGCAGTGATCATAGATGTCCCGGAAAAACACGGACAGATCTTCGTCAATGAGTGAAGAGTGCTGGCGGTCCAGAAAAACAAGAGCCTCGCGCAAGGGCCAGATGCTCTTTCGCAGAGAGATCAGCTCTCGCTTCAGTCTATGGATTACCGGAAGCAAATCCT
>JBHIXQ010000328.1:390-3982 GCA_041984705.1 Leptonemataceae bacterium
CTCTTGTCCTGATAGCACCTCATCTTCCAGCATCTCGATCTGATCCGAAACGCTTTCCAGCACTGCGAAGTAATGGTCCACTACCGAGTCCAGCAGCGAATACAACAGATAGTCCGCCCCTTCCTGCAGCAGGCGACCTCGACCGTCCATGAGTCTGTTTTCCACTCCTTCAAAGTTGCGCTCCTGCTCGGACTCTTCAAATGACAGAACATAATTGGGCCCCAGTACCAGAGATACCTGTCTTTGCTGTAGTCCCGTAGATGTATCAAAGTGCAGTCCTCGGAGCACCACAAATAGATGGTCGCCGTAATCCTCGACTTTGGGCCTCTGATCCGTGTTCATTACATCTTCCATAAGCAGTGGGTGCAGATTATAGAGGTCTCCGATTTGTTCGATGGTGTTTGCATCGGTGACGCCTTTGACCTGAAGCCATAGCACCTCACTGGAATGGGGACCCGGCACCTCTATCCTGGTTGATTCCCGATGCTTATCAAACTTGATTCGTCTGGCTCCCTGCCCGCTGTAACGAATTCCACTTAGCCGCGTATCTCCGCTCCCCTGGCCGATGTGGACCAGGCTACCGGGGGGCAGTCCCGCTTTTCTAGAACGGCGATTCACAGTACGTCTCATGCACCCCGGATGCTCCATTCAATCCAGGAGGCGAGGAAAATTTATTTTACCGTAACCATACAGGCTCCAGTCTCGTCTGACTAGTCGGGGACGGATTCCCGAGAAAGCCCCGCGATCAGGAGATATCTATGAAACTACACCGAATTCTGGCTCTGTCAGCATTGCTGGCATTGTTCGGTTCATCGGCATTAATCGCTGAAACCAGATTCGACATTCAACTGGTGAAATCCAGAGCCGAAGAAACCAATGTAATCTGGCTTTATCCTAAAAAGGCCAAAGTGCCAGGAATGCTCTGGGGAACCAACGAAGAGTATACCCCCGGCATGCATGCAGTAGTGCTATCCTGCGGAATGAATTCAGAAGTCGAGTATGATGATGATCGCGTGGAGCCTGCAGACCTGTACCGGGTAGAGCACTATATGCTCAATGAGGATGAAGACTGGGAACTGAAGGGCTGGTTTCGACTGGAGCAGATGTCCAACAAATCGCTGTGCGACAAGATGATGCAGCTTGCCAGACTGGCCACACCTGCCCGACCACTGAACGTCACTCTTACCATCGCGGATCAGGGCCTCGGGGTGCGAAACAAAGTAGAAAAGTGGGAACTTGCACCCTGAGAATATTCATGGAAAACTGGTTGGTCCTCCGATAAGGTACTGTGCGCCTAATTAGAATAAACATCCTGGTGCTATCCGGATTGCTGCTTTTGAGTCTGCATTGCTCTCCGGAGCCAGCACCCGAACCGGAACCAGCAGGTCCGGCCACAGTTCAGATCTTTATGTCAGCCAGCGGCGGTGCCGATTGCTCCGCCGTGGAGCCACTGGATCGAGAAGTTCCGTCCAAAACACCCGAAGCAGTGCTCAAGGCCTTGCTGGATGGCCCCACCAGTCGTGAAACCCTGGAAGGAGCCTACAGCGCCATAGACCGAGGTACAAAACTTCTTTCCCTCGAAGAAGAGGGAAATCTGATCGTGGCTGATTTTTCCAGTATTCCGGATGGGGATTCCTGCAGAGCAAAATCCATCCATGCTCAGATCGAAAAATCCGTTTCGCATAACTTCCCGGGAAAGAGCATAAAGATACTTTCTCAGGGAAAGCCGATCAAGTGATGCCAGGTCCAGGGGCTTTTTAGCCCCGCACCGGAGCCAGTAGATTCCAGTACCAGAGCAGCTGGAAAAAGATCACTCCGGCGGTAGCTACCAGAGTATAGAAAATCTTCATACCTGTGCCCCAGCTAAAGGCGTTCCAGATTCTGGGAATGCGTATGGCCAGAAGCAAAGTGAGAAGTAGAAGTCCGTAAGGGAGGTAAAGAATCGCCTCCAGGCTTCTGGGAACCCCCTCTACGATTTGCTGCTGTAGAATGGCCATATGAATCTGGGTTCCAAGTAAGAACAGTACGTGGGCCCAGGCTGTGGCCACCATCAAACGAAAGATCTTGCGTTCTTCCTCCTGGGCTTCTGGCTCCAGCTCTGGAGGCTCATTACCTGTGAATCGAATATAGAGCTTTCTGGCCACCGGAGCAAATAGGCATCCAAGCATCATGATAACTGCGAAGGCAGTTAATGGAACGATGGTTTGCATTCCCTCCAGAGGACTGATCCTTTCCAGATAGAAAGGTACCATATATGTTCCGGAGATCCCCAGGGATTTTCCATCCTCTACAGCAAATACTATCTTCAGTTCAGGATCTTCGCTTTGAAAGATATGTTCGCCCACAGGACGCAGAGTGATAGGCTCACGGAATTCCGCAGGAAAGCTTGCCCTTAAGCCGTCTCCATCCACCTCTACATTTACCTGCATGGGCAGACCGCCCACTTTTAGCAGACCATTGTGTTCGTAGCGAGCGTATCTATAGGACCCGGCGTATGTATCCAGTTCCAGACCAGGCTTCTGAGCAGGTGGAAGTTCCGACTTTTTCAGTCCCAGATAATCTGCAAAGGACTGCATTAGCTTTTCTCTTAGCATAGGATCGGTAGAGCCATTGCTGGAAAAGAAGATACCGCTGCGACTCTCCGGCGAAAAGGAGATAAGCGATGAAAAAGCTTCCCAGTCGCCTCCATGTTCCAGCATTCGCAGTCCACGAAGATCCCGTTCGTAGAAACTGAATGCGGAGCCCGGCAATTCCGGAGCCGGCCGGTACAGATTCTGTAGCAGTAGACCGTAGGACTCATCGTTCAACACGCCGTTGTCGTTGAATCCATTTATGAGAGAATTCAGATACCGGGCCATATCTCGGCCCGTCGCATACAGAGAGCCCACCGGGAAATACCGCAATCTCATGGGCGCCATCTCCACTCTCTGGCCGTCCGGTCCCATAACATAGCTGGCAGATATCCTTTCCTGATCCAGATCCTCGGGCGAGAACGTTGCTTTCAGTCCCAGGGGAGTCAGCACATGCTCGTTCTGATAGTCCATAAACGACTGGCCGCTCTTGACTTCCAGAATGGCGGCCAGCACCAGAAAGCCATAGTTTGAATAATTATAATAACTTCCGGGTTCAGCAATCTGTCCCGGATACTGATCTATCACGATTTGCGAAAGAGGCGGCAATGCCTCATCCGGGGACGCTCCCAGGCCAATCAATCGTTCATCGAATCCGGCGGTATGGGTTACCAGCTGTCGGATGGTCACCGGGTATTCAAATCCGGATGCCAGATCTGGCAGAATCTCAGAAACATTCTGATCCAGCTGAATCTTGTTTTCCTGGATCATTTGCAGAATACCCAGGGCCACAAATGTCTTGGAAATACTGCCCACGCGAAAGTAGGTTGATTCCGGATCCACTTTCTTTCCATCCCGTAGATGCGCATCGCCGTACCCCTTCAATAGAACCAGACGGCCATTCCGGACTATAGCCACCATCGCTCCGGGCACATTAGCCTCGCTGGCCGTGCCCTTCATAAATTCATCCATGAATTTTTCCGCCTCGGGGCTTTCGTTTACCGCTGTCTGAGCCCATGCCG
>JBHIXQ010000329.1:0-479 GCA_041984705.1 Leptonemataceae bacterium
TATGATTCTCAGGGATGTCATTATTTCGCGGATGAAGGGAAAGCCTCTTCCGCCCATGCCGGCGCCACCGTAGCCGCGGCAGCTACCTGAAGAAGTAGCCTCCTACTGTTCAGACGGGTTCTCGGCATTGGTGTTTGGTGGAGTTATATGGCTACCAGCAAAGGGCAAAGCGCAAGACTCAGAGCGCAGGATGCAGGATGCGGCTTTAATGAGCATTGCTAGAAGCTTTTCGCAATTTTATGAAAACGAACAAGAAGACCCGGACCCTGTTTCCAATACTCGCTCTGATGGTGCTGGGTATTTCCTGGTATGGAATGCCCAATTACTCCTATTCCTGGGATTCGCATAACAAACTGGTACAGGCCTGGTCTGTCTGGCAGAATGGCTATGGTTCCGATGAACTATTTCATCATTTCGCAAATGGGGATCCAGAGTATAGATTCTTTCCTCATGGCGCCAATGCTTTTGGTAAAATCGAT
>JBHIXQ010000329.1:489-3981 GCA_041984705.1 Leptonemataceae bacterium
GATTCGTAAGTGCCTTTCCCATAGCTCTGGCGGCGCCTTTCGCGGCGATCTGGGCTTTTCTGGGCCCCACCGGGGTGCTTCTGGTTTCCTCTCTTTTTCTCGTAGCCAGTTGCGTCGTGCTCTATCGATTCTGGGAGCTCCGCGGAATCTGGCTCTTTGTGCCTGTTCTGTTCACATTCTTGATGAGCTTCACACTGGAATTCAATGAGCACCTCATCGTGGCATTTCTTTCTTTCTTCGGCATCTCTCTCTGGTTGAAATCCGGCCGACCCATTGCAGGCGGCATTTTAGTTGGCCTGGCTGTATTCTTTCGCCATGAAACTCTGCCCTTGCTACTTTCTACCGGGCTATCCGCCCTGGTCGCTGGTGCCATGGGTTTTTCTCTATCGAACGATTCGAAACAATCTTCGGAGATAGGAGCCAATGCGGCAGGGAATCCACAACGAAGCCACGGATGGATTCGCCGGGCATTCTCGAATTCCCTCATTGGCTATACTGCGGGCGCTACCGGAGCAGTTCTGGTATTCGTTCTGTTCAATCTATTGCTTTACGGTCATCCCCTGGGGCCCAGGTTTTTGATTAATGCAGCGGGATTGGAAGTGGATGCCGCTACGCGAATGCAGTGGGCCCATGATCTACTCTTCTGGCACAATGTTAAGCCTGGACTTTTTGGGTACATGCCAGCCCTCGCTCTCGTGCTCATCGCAGCGTTGGTCAAGTATCGCAAACTGGAAGGCGAAGTAAGAATCCTCTACCTGACCATTCTCATCTATATTCCTCTGGTGCTTCTCATCGTTCCCAACAACGGAATCATGGACTGGGGTCCTCGCTACTTCGGCCCCATATTGCTTCCTGCAACGGTTCTGGCTCAGCGAGTTTGGAAAATGAAGTTTTTCGGCAGAAGGCTGGTGCAGGGCACCCTCTTCGCACTGGCACTGGTTACGTTTTCCCTGAACTACGCTGGCCTTAAGTATCTTCGAGGGGCGCGAAAAGCCACAGAAGAAGCGATTCAGCAGATGCAGGGACGAAACGCAGATATCTGGGTATTTGCAGGGATCGATATCTTTTACTATAGTGGAGTAGAATATCTAAACCGACCAATTCTGTCTCTAAACAATCACTCTGATTTGAATGACCTGATGACTCTTCTGCAGAAGGAGGCGCCCGGCAGGAAAGTGCTATTTCTGGCCCTTCCAGCCCCCATAACTGAAAGCGACAGCATGAATAATAGTGACAACGATGAAATGATGGAGATGCAGATCCGAAATAGTTTCAGCAAACAGGAACGCGAAAGGATACTGGGGAATCTAACATCCGTGGAATCCGATATACTTTCTCCTGGACTGCTTTTTATCGAAGGCAAGATTGCCCCTATAAAATAGGCCATGTTTGATCATCGCTTATTGATCATCGCTTCTACGGCCTTTCGCCTTTCCTGCCATTTTCCAAAGCGATTGCAGCGCAAGCTACCGCGATATGGCACAGTCTTTTATGCCGGGCGCGACACAGCCCTTTCAGCCCCGGGCTCCTTCGACCTTTTCAAAGCTAATCTGTTTACCTGCGTACTTTTCCTTTAGAATCATAAACGGACGTTCCGCCACCAGGTGATAGAAATAGGCGGCGGTGAGGATGATTAGTCCCATAACCACAGAATAAGGTAATACCTGCCATTGCTCTACCTGGACGAAGTATGGGACACCATCGTCCCCTCGCTCAACAAACCATTTTCGCATGAGCGGCGTCATGATGGCTATATGGATGAGGTAGGCGCAATAGGATAGTTTGGCGATGGGGCTGTAGATCTTGAATGAAAGCAGTCGATTTACAATGGTCCCTTCCTTCATACTTGTAATCATTACCAGGGCCCACAGAGAACTGAACAGAGGAAAGCGAATCACCATGCTGGAAATGGTTGTATCGAACTCGAACATCAAGAAAGAATAAGCGATGATACCAGCCCAGGCGGCGGTTTGAACAGAATAAAACAGTATGCGATTCTCGAATAGCCGGTTCATCCAGTCCCGGTAATTGTCATAGAGGAAAGCCAGGATAATTCCAATAAATATCGAGTCATAATGTCCGTGGAAGGGATAGTAGATTCCTTTGTTATAGAGATTGATTTGCTCTGCAGCGGGCGCTGGCAGGATCACTGCAAACAAATAAGCCGCCCGAAAAATCAGTGGAATAGCAGTAAACACTATCAGGAATCCCAGCCGGCCTCGCTTCCCAAGTCGCGGAAACACCAGTAACAAGAGAAAGGGAAAGAGTAGATAGAATTGCTCTTCCAGAGAAAGGGACCAGCCATGAAAGATGGTGCCATGCCAGTAGTTGCTTACGTAAAGAAGGTCAAAAATGATTCTCCAGCTATTTTCGCCGTAAGCAGGATTCCATTTTGCAGCGCTGGGAATGAAAATGAAGTACTGAATGGCACAGAAAATGAAATAGGGAGGAAAGATCCTTAAGGACCGCTTCAGATAAAAGTTCTTAAGATCCAGGGTACCTTTTCTATCCAGCTGTCGCATGAGGGGCCCGGAAATCAGAAACCCGCTCAGAACAAAGAACATATCAATACTCTGGGAACCATTATCCAGAAAGTTCCTGAGCCAGCCGCGACTCTGATCTACATTGGGAAGGAATCGGAATAGATGCACATAAAAGAGCATGAATATTGCGAGACTTCGAATTCCATTCAGGCTGCCGATTTCCCTGGGGTCGGTATGAAAAACGCCAAAGAAATAATCCTTCCACTTCTGCATTGAGACATTCATTCCTGTTTGAAGATCTCACTCGAAGAATGCAGAGGGGACATATGGGTCGAGCAAAAAAGCCATGCACTTAACAGGACACCAATGCAAATTGTTCGGTGATGCAGCCGCCCGGATATGTATCTGGAATTTGCCGGGTCAGAAAATGTTTCCACAGGATTGTGATAATGTTGCGTGCAAAGAAAATGGTCATCGGCAGGTAAGGTACACCGGGGGAGTCTGACCAGAGAATCATGCATCTGGATATGAATGCGCATCGCAGATTTTGATGAATAGAACATTGTTACAGCGACTCTATCTCTGGATACCGGGTACCCTGGCCTCGGTGTGGGCTATCTACGAGTCCATTCGAATTCGCTGGATTGCCGATGATGCTTTTATCTCATTTAGATACGCATTGAATTTGAATCGCGGTCATGACCTGGTTTTCAATGCCGGGGAACATGTGGAAGGGTTCACTAACTTTTTATGGACCATCCTTGTGGCTCTGGGACTCAAGCTGCAAATCAGCGCCGAACTGTTCAGTACCGTACTTTCCATTGGCTGCTATCTTTTTCTGCTGGCCTTTCTCCTGAAACGGGGTGCCGAACAACCATCATCGGATGCGAATTCAATTCGGTCCGCGCAGAGAAGAGATGCGGACGTGAGCACTAAGTCCACGCCCACCAAAGCTGTGGATCTGAACTCTGATTCTGCGCCGGCACGAAATGCGGACGAGAGTCTGGAT
>JBHIXQ010000330.1:0-3978 GCA_041984705.1 Leptonemataceae bacterium
GCCCCTCACCGTCCACGGACAGGTCGGGCTTAATTCCCTGTAAAAAAAACATATCCAGTTCCCCTTTTCCCTTGGCCTGGACTTTCCCCCTTGGTTCCACATCGAACAAATCCTTCACCAGGTCGTAGGTTTCCTTAGAAATATTGACTCGTCCAGGTTCACCGGAAGACTCCATTCGGCTGGCAGTATTTACTGTATCCCCCCAGATATCATAGGCAAACTTATCGGTGCCCAGAACACCGGCGGTCACCGGACCGCTATGGATACCAATTCGGATCTTCCAGATCTTTTCTCCAACCGAAGCTCGCACTTCTTCCACTTGGTTCATAAATTGCCGAAATTCCAGAGCAGCCAGACAGGCATCTATTGCATGAGTCCGATTCTCCGCGGGCAGACCGCCGGCGGCCATGTAGGCATCGCCTATTGTTTTCAGCTTTTCCAGACCGTTTCGCTTTACGATTTGATCGAACTGGCTGAAACAGCTGTCCAGTTGCGAAACCAGCTCTTCCGGTTTCATCGAAGCCGAGGCAGCTGTGAAACCGGCAAAATCTGTAAAGAGTACACTGACAGACTCGTATTGTCTGGGCTGCACCTGACCTTCCCGCTTTAGTTCGTCCGCCACTTCCAGAGGGAGGATGTTTGCCAGCAAACGATCCGACTCGGCCCGGGCCATAGCGGTCTCCTTCAGGAGACTCGATGCTCGGACAGCACCAGCAAGCTGTGCTCCCAGTCTTTCACAGAATGAAATTTCGCCTTGCGATAGTTGCTTTGATTCCGGGCCGGTAATACCCAGAATTCCGATAACCTCCCCCTCCACGATTAGCGGGACATTGATAAACCATTCCAGGCCAGCGAATTCGCGGACGACTCGATCCACCGGCATCATGAGCCTGGCCAGCCTGGGGTTATTGATATCCGCAAAATGAAAGGCACGCTTCCTGGAATACGTCATGTACAGATTGCCTCCGTCACGATTCAATGGTATCGATCTTAGTGGCTCTGGCAGTTCTCGCGGCTCCCAGGACTGGTTCCGAATGAGCACGGCTTGCGGACTTATTTCTGAGTCCTTTTCATTGATGACCCAGAGCACTGTAGAGTCAGCCCCAAAGTGCTTTCCCGCAACACTATGCAGCGATGAGAGAATTTCCATCATGGTTGTCGCCTGGTTGGCCTCTCGCGCAAGGTCGGCAAGGATTTCTGTTTCTTCTCTGGCCCTTTCCGCTTCCTTTCGTGCTAATTCTGCCTGCTCCAGAAGTCGCGTTGAGCGAATTACCCCTGCCACCTGGTTACAAAATGCTTCCATCTGATGAATCTGGTCCCGGGACAATCCAAGAGGTTGATCGTACTGAGAGGCCAGAAAAACCCCCATTGGCTCATTCTCTACCCACATGGGCACAGCAATGACAGAGCGAGCTTTGCCTTCCATAAGCAGGGCTGCATCCAATCTTCTGCTCGTTCTTGAAATTCGAGGCAAATACAGAGTCCTTTTCCTAAGAATTGCGCTGGCAATAACGCTTTCCTGTTCATCAAATGGTATCCCGGTATCCCTTATGAGTCTTGTGGCCTCCTCCGGCACATTGGCTACTGCTCGGGACCGATAGTGCACCAGACGCTGACTTTCTTCATCCAGAAGCAGAAAGCCGAAAAATGCCAGGCCAAACTGCTGCTCCGCAAAGTTAAGAACCAGGTCCACCATTTCGGACTGGGAGGTTGTGGCGCTGGCCTGTTCTGCCAGCTGACGCAGAGCATCCGTGGATTCCCTGGAGCGCTCCACTCGTTCCTTTTCCTCCCGTACTTCATCCATCAGCCTGGTGCTATGAATGGCCCCGGCAATCTGGTTACAGAAACGGGATATGGACTCAATTTCATGACTGGATCTCTTTCGCTCCCCTAACGAACACCAGAGGATGCCTATGGTTTCCTTTTGCACGACCAGAGGGAATTGCGCCAGAGACTTAAGATCCAGGCGCGTACTGATTTCGCGATCGATGGCAGTTACCATTGCGCCGGATTTCTTTTTTAGATACTCCGGATCCTCTTTACGAGGTGGTATATAGAATGGTCTTTTTCGCAGGAAAGTTCGGTAAAGGGTGCCGCTTTCTTCTCGCAGCGGAATCCGGAGATTGGCTGTAAAGCGCTCCTCCTCACTTCCATGCTCCAAACGGTCGGAAGCGTATTTCATTGTATATAATTCGTTTTGAGCCTCGTCTACCATTTGAAGTACTAATGAGTCCACATCGTAGCTACTCTGGATATGATGAAACACTTCGTCCAGGATATCTTCTAGATCCGATGACTCGTTGATCTTACGAGTAAAATCCGCCAGATCTCTTGATTCATTGCTAGCATCCAGTGCCTTCTGTTTTTCCTGCTCTGCAATATCCCGGGCCTGAAGAACCTGCTCAAGAAGGCTGGACTTCTGCACCGCACCGGCTATCTGGCTTGCGAATCTTTCAAGGCGATCTATTTCCTTTCGGCTTCTTCTGCGACTATCAAATGCAACCCAAATAATACCTATGGTTTCTCCCTGGCTGACAAGAGGGATATGAGCAAAAGCCTGGAGGTTTAATGTCTCTGCAATGTAGCGATCCGTTTCGCTACCAAAGTCCCCGGCAACCCGCGGAATATACAGGGGCCTCTTTTTCAAATATGTGCGATAGAGTGTTCCCGCTTCCTCGGAAAGCGGCGCCGAGAAATCCAGCTTATCTCCCCCTGGAACGCTGGGATCATTGCTGGTAGCTCTTACAGTGAACAGGTTCTTCCTGGATTGATCAACCAGCAGTAATCCGGCTGCCTTTGCCTCAAAGGTTTGCTTTAAATGGGCGAAAATAAAGTCAGTCACATCATCCAGACTGTCAGCTTCGTTCAATCTCCGAGACATCTCCGAGAGTACCGAAATCTCGTGCAATGCATCCTGAGCCTTCTGCTTTTCCTCGGTGAGCTCGGAGATCAGAGTTGCAGAGTACAATGCCCCTGCAATTTGCTGGCAGTAACGCTGGATTCGCTCTCTTTGCTCTAGATCCAGAGTGATTTTTCGATCATAAGTCGAAAGTAGAAGGAGCCCAACGGACTTCCCTTGAGCAATGATTGGCACAGCAAGATACCAGGATAGCTGAAGGTTTTGAATGATATCTGCATCTATGGCTGGAAACGAAGCATTGCTCAGTAGCCTGGGGGCATACAATGGCCGACCGCGCCGAAATACGCGCGCCAGTGCACTTTCGGAATCCAGCGGCACTTCGATAGATCGGGCAAACTCGGGAACACTGGGGTCCGCCGAGGCAGGCATTGTAGTATGCACAGAGACCAGGCTTTCCCGGGATCCATTCTCCATCATTAGAATTGCTCCATCTATGTTGAACTCCTCGAACACGAAGCCCACCACGGTCTCCACCAGCTCCTGGTAATCCGACGTTTCCCCCAGTTGTCGTGAGATGCCGGCAAGCTTCTCCAACTCGGAACGAGCCTTTTCAATGTCATTTCTCTGCAATTCCAGCTGATTCAACAACCTGGAACTGTGGATGGCACCTGCAATCTGACTGCAAAATCGAAGCATGGATTCAATATCGCTTTTGCTTCTTCTGGCCATTCCAAAGGAGCACCACAAAACACCAATGGTCCTCCCCTGAATCAACAGTGGGAACTGTGCAAGTGAAACCAGCTCCAGACTACTATCCGTCCTCCGTGTCTCATACCAGGCAGTGCCTTCCCTGGGTGGGAGATACAGAGGACGTTGCCTGGCACAGGTTCTATAAAGTGTGCCGCTTTCGGGCTCCAGCGGCACCACAAGGTCCCGTATGAAATCCCTTTGAGCTTCCGTATGCTCCCCTCCCAGGAAATCATAGTGTACCGTGTACAACTGATTTCTGGTTTCGTCCACGAGCTGAATAGCGATTCGCGTGGCCCCGTAGGCCTCCGCCATGTGGGAAAACACTGTATCTACTATGGAATCAAGATCTGTGGTTTCGTTGATCCTTC
>JBHIXQ010000331.1:0-3968 GCA_041984705.1 Leptonemataceae bacterium
TGGCATCCAAAACCACTGGGACGCGATCTGGACTGGAACGGTTCCGGAATGCATGCGAACTTCTCAAACAAAGCTATGCGAGAAGACGGCGATGAGCAGGTGTTTATCAAGATTTGCGAAAACTTTGGTAAAAACATCGAACGCCACATTAGCGTATACGGAGCTCATAATGAGCAACGCCTCACCGGTCTCCATGAAACCCAGGCTATTGATAAATTTAGCTACGGTGTTTCTGACCGAGGTGCATCAATCCGAATTCCGGTTAGCACAAAAGCTGATGGCTGGAAGGGACGTCTGGAAGACCGAAGAACTTCTTCCAACGCGGATCCTTACAAGGTTGCTGCAGCAATCGTTCAGACCACAAAAGAAGCTCTGGCATAAGTCCGACTTCCAAACTGGAACGGGAAAGGGACAGGTGAAAGCCTGTCCCTTTTTTATGTTTCACTTGCATTAATTTATCATACCTGACTGGATGGCAGGGTGAAATATAATATCATTTTCCTGCTCATTCTGGCCACGGTGAGCTGTCAGAGTTCCTATGTCCGAGATCGGAGCGCCGACATGGCCGACATTGTCGATATTGCCGTGCCGGTGGAGGGATCGGCTTTGCTGGTTCAGGCCGGAATTGGCCCCTTCAAGCTGGGTCTGGGACATAACAGCACATGTTTCTATGGTCTGCTCGCAGGCCGATTTGGCACCCATTGCATAGATGAGCAGAACTATCTTTTCTTTGATCAGAAGTTAGATCAGGAATCCTTGTTTTACGACTACCGGTTTACCTACCGTGGGAAACGAGCGTCCATCAGTATGGCGGATATGCAGGGAAACGAAGAATGGACCAAAGCAGGCATCTTTCTGTGGGCCATTGCAGGCATAAACCCCGGGGAGATCGGAGATTTCTTCGCGGGGCTCTTTGGATTTGATCTGTACGATGACGATTACTACGAGTTCCGGGAAAACAGGACCAGCAAAACTCTGGAGCTGACCCATGAATAAGCCCGGAATCATGGTCTGGAGCTACCGGGCTTCGATAGTTCTGTTTTCTTTCCTCGCGTTGGTCGGTTGCGCCCAATTTCCCGAAGTTAGCAAGTATCGCATTGAACCCAACTATGAATTTGATGTTAAGGCTGGACCTTCACAGGTAAAAGCGAATTGCAGCGCCGGCGAACTAAATGTTGTTCGCACTTTAACAAACAAGTCGCTGTGCAGGGTGGATTGCCGATTGGAGGCTGAGCCGAGCTATAAATCTCCCTGGAAGTGTAAACTGAATCTGCCCGATCGCATAGGACCCGGCCAGACCGCCGACATCAAGATTGACTGTAATGCCCCTTCACAAAGTGGGAATTGCCAGAAGGATTTTGAATATAAACTTTCCGTTAATTGCAGTTGTATGACCGAAGATCTCGATGCAATCGATGAGAGACTCAGCGAAGAAGCACGTCAGAAAATGCTCAAAGACCATGGTATGGAACCGGGAAGCACTGATGGTACCTCGGGTAGTCCAGATGGCGGTTCGCGCGGAACACCTGGAAGCTCTGGTAGCGGCGATGGTGGATCAGGAGCACCAGGAAGTACCGGTAGAACGGATAATGGTTCGCGGAGCACACCCGGCAGTTCCGGGGCGCCGGCAGGCGGATCGGACAGCTCTGGTCCTGGGAATATTGATGGTGGGCTTTGAGGGGAGGGAACCTCAGTTAGTCGTGCGCGTGGGTGGGAAGTGCTTTATGCGCCCCCTCATGGTTCGCCTTATGATCTGCAGAGCGCGCAAATGCGTCCCGCCGGTGCCGGTTATGATCTTCGGCCGCGGCAAATCTGAACAACGCTGAGAGGCAGGGGCATTTCTCTCAGAATTTGAAATATACAAATAGCCTTCCGAAGTTTTTGGAATCTTTGTCCACGCGGTGATACAAAGCCTTGATGTCTTTCCGGTCCAGGAATCGAAGAACCTTCTTCTTTAACTGGCCGCTTCCCTTTCCTGGAATGATTTCCACTTCTTTGATCTTTTTCTCTACAGCTTCATGGATGATGTTTTCCAGTGCCTCGTCGATCTTTTGGCCCTGATTGTAGATATCGTGCAGGTCCAGTTGCAGCTTTGCCATATCCTATTTTTCGTCGTGAGCATCTGGAAGACTAGCTTTTTCCAGTGCAACAGCGCCCCAGCGGGTTCGCCTTAAGACGGCGGGAGCGTGCAACAGAGCCCCAGCGGGTTCGCCTTAAGACGGCGGGAGCGGGCAAAGGCGCCCCACGGGGTTCGCCTAACAACCACCGGCCCGCGCAAAGGCGCCCACGGGGTTCGCCTTAAAACGGCGGTCTGCGTGGGAAAGCCTATGCCGTTAAAAGAATCCCCGCTATTTTTCAGATTTTCTTCTACTATTGCCTCAATTTCGTCGGCATTCATATTGGCCGGGCGGAGCCTGATTCATCTTTACAATCAAGAGTCAATTTCCCCATCCGGGCCTGGTTTTAGGAGGTATCCTGGTCGGAGAAATTGCTTTACTTGATGTGGTGAGGTCGTTAGAAATTGACTTCCGTCCTACAGCTAGTAGGTGACGGGCTTTTAAAAATATGGAACCGGAATCTAAAGAATTAATCTCGCTTAGCAGGAAGCTTTTTATCGAAGAGACAGATCATGAACTGCCGGAGCATGTTCGTACTCGTGATATGCGATATACCGATTTCAAGGTATTCGCTCATGGTGGAGTTTGTCTTATTCAGTCCTGTAAAGACAATTACCTGGGTCGAATCGTCTGTCATAAAAGTCTGCGAAAAGAATTCGTAAACAGCAAAGAGGAGCGAATTCGCTTTCTTCGTGAGGCGCGAGTCACGGCGATGCTGCAGCATCCCAACACCATTCCGGTATATGATATAAGTCGGGATAACATGGGCCGATATTTCTTCACCATGAAATTGCTCCACGGTCATACTCTGCATTCTATCTTTGAAAACTTGAAACAGAATAATCAGGAAATCGCCCAGGAATTCAAGCTAAACCGTATGCTCGGTGCCTACATTCAAATCGCGAATGCTCTTGATTATGCTCATGAGCATGGAGTGATTCATCGAGACATCAAACCTATGAACATTGCCATTGGCGCTTATGGGGAAGTCCATCTCATCGACTGGGGCCTGGCCAAAGTCGGGCATAAGAGCGATGAAGAGGCCGACATAGAAGTTAAAAAGGAAAGCCTCAGTCCTCTGAGCGATTTCAGACTCACTCGGGCCGGCGAACTGAAAGCCACTCCGCTGTACATGTCTCCGGAACAGGTGAATCGGGATCGTAACCTGGATGCACGATCAGATATTTACAGTCTGGGAACGGTGCTATATGAAATTCTGACACTGGAAAATATGGTCGAAGGCAAGACCGTTCAGGAAGTGATGGATAACATCAATAATGCACGCTTCATTCCACCATCCAAAAGAAAGCCCGAGCGAAAGGTGCCACCGGAACTTGAAGAAATATGCCTTAAATGCGTGGAGCTGGATCCGAACAATCGCTATCAAAAGGTCTCCGAGCTCATCAATGATATTCGTAAGTTTCGAGAAGATAGCCTGGATGTTTGACGGATCCCGTGACCCCATTCAATGGATTGCCGGAGCAAGCATCAATCACTTCTGTTCAGTGCATCCAGTAGACGATGTCGCGTGATCGTCTGATTGCTAAATATGTTCGGATTATCATGCATGCTCAGGGAGTGATCGGACTGCATGGCCAGCCAATCTATGAATTTATGAGGCTCCGAAAACACCCAGCCTCTTTCTTCGGCAAAGTATACCACCGGATGACCATCATCCACTGCGGTATGTAAATACTGATGATTCAAGTAGAATAGGCCCGTGCCGCAATAATCTCTGTGATTGTATGCGATGGATCCATTTTCCTTTAGAAACCTGGCTATTTTTCCGGCCAACTCCAGCCCAAAAGGCTCCTGGCTGAGCTCCTCTAGCTTTGCCTGCTGCTCCGGACT
>JBHIXQ010000332.1:0-3959 GCA_041984705.1 Leptonemataceae bacterium
AGCTGCCCAGACCGAGCCGTAAGCAAAGTGTGCAATCATGGCGATGATCATTAATGCAGCTCCGGTTACCGGTAGAATCTGACCTACGATTGCTCTGGGGATTGGTTCAGGCATGGGCGCTGCACCGGATTTCATTCCAATGAGCATCAGTATTGTCATGGCCAGGGTTCCCAGAGCTCCTGCAGCCGCAGAATAGAGTACGGGTTTCAACTTCATAGATTCCTCCTTGCTTGAATCGATTAACGTTAGTTACTTCAATGTAAAGCCTGGAGTCGAATCCAGGGTCAATAGGGGAGTTGAAAAAAATGCAGATCGGAAAACTTGGTCGTCAGAGTGGGCTTTCCAGGGATACACTGCGGTTCTACGAAAAAGAAGGGCTGCTGGGAAAGGTGCCCCGGCTGGAGAACGGATATAGAGATTATCCTCCAGAACTAAAATTAAGGTTAACCTGGATTTCTGAACTCAAAGCGTTGGGATTGAGCCTCTCCGATATTAAAGCCCTCACCAGCCAGCAAGATAAATCACCGGCAACTCATTGTGATTCACTGCGTGAACCACTGAAAAATCGCCTTCAGCGTTTGAATGAAGCAATTGAAGAATTGGAGAACTTGCGAAGCAAGGTAAGTCTTCAGCTAAATGAGTGCGAAGTGGACGGATCAGAATTGCATTGTTCTAGCTTGAACTTTTGCAGAGATTCATAGCTCCGCACTTGATCCAGGGATGGGTCTTCCTACCAGATTGGACACCCCGGGAATAGCAGGGAGTCCCGATGAAAAATCCGGTGGGGGCTCAAGCACCAGCGGGGCCTAATAAAAGGATAATTTTTTCTGGCACCGAGGATTACGGTTTTTCTCCCACCGACGCCGCACTCAGAATAATAGAAAAGCGAAATCGCAATACTGGAAGTTGAAAGACGGGAAAGCAGTAATTCAGACCCTTTCCGATTTTCGGCCGTTAGCTTTCCTTAAGCATTTCCAGGAAACCACGGGCATAGTTGTAGGCATCCCCGGGCCATCTTGCTGTGATCAGATTCTTATCCCGAACTATGAAGCCGCGACTCAGTTTGTCCGGCGAATCTCGTAGCACAGGCTTTGGTCCGGACTGGAAATCATCCGGATTTTGCAGAGCAGCCGTAACCTCCTGCTGGCAGGTGGTTCCCGGATAGGTGCGATAATAATTCTTTAGCCAGACTCTGGTCATATTGTGGGCAGCCAGTTCCTGGGATTTCAACAGAGTAGTGCAGCGATACCCGTGTAGAACGGATTGCCCATCGCTTTTGATTGCACGGGCCATGAGCACCACTCCATGGCAAATGGCGCCTACTGGCTTCTGGTTATTCATAAAGATTCGGATGGTGTTCATCAGTTCCGAGGATTCCAGATAAGGGCTCATTCCCGGTGCATGTCCACCGTGCAGAGCAAGCGCTGAGTAATCCTCCGACTGGATATCGTTCCATTTTACAGGAGCTTGAAAGGCAGGATCCTTCATCATCATTTCGCATGCTTCTACAGCATCCAGCCGCGCCTTTAGAACGCCTTTCCATATTCCCAGGCCCCGCCCCGTCATCATTCGATCATCTGGCCGGGCCGGATGTCCATCCATTGTCGCAAATGTGACTTTGTGGCCCGCTTCATGAAGATGCTTGTACAGAATAGATGCCTCGGTGGGATCAAAGTCCTGACTGGCCATGGGCATTAGGATCATGGGATAGTCTGAAAGATGGATTAATCTCTGTCTTGCAGAAAAAGAAGTATCTCAATGAAGTATCTCGGTGTTTCTGAAATGCAGTCAAATCAAGATGCAGAAGGCGAAATGTATGCGCATATATTTTGCGTGGTCTTGATGGGTCTGGAAAAAAGCGATCTGTTGCAGTGAGCAGGAAAAGTATCCAGGGGATGCTATGGAGTGAATTGTTCCCTGAATCTACCGGATATTATAGCTGGAATCCCGGTGGAATGTAAGCAGTCTCCGGAAGCCAACTATGTCAAAAGTTATCTGCATCCCTTCGTAAGAAATTTTCTCAAAAAACTCTGGATGGCTGGTTCGGTTATTCGCAGGAAGGGGCATGGCGAAAAATTCCAGGCAGATTAATGGAAAGAGCAACCTGGGACTGATCGTAGGATTCGTTCTTCTATGGAATTCCGGGTTTATAGGTGCTGAATTCGGTCTACCTTACACCGGACCGTTCAGCCTTCTGTTCTATCGATACATTGCTCTAGCGTCTCTTCTTTGCATCTATTTGCTTCTTACGAGGCAACTGCAATGGACCGGATGGAAAAATGTCTGGCCGCAGCTGCTTAACGGCGCCCTGGCTCATGGAGTATGGCTTGGCTGTGTTCTAATCGCCATTGATTATGGAGTGCCGGCTGGCATCGTTGCTCTCGTGGTCGCCCTCCAGCCCCTGGCAACGGGAGCGCTTTCTGGTCTGGTAACCGGGGAATCCACTCCCTGGAATCGCTGGCTGGGATTATTCATCGGGTTTGCAGGAGTGGCTACACCTGTACTGTTTCGCGTTGACTTCGATAATGCCGAAGAGGTCTTCGCCTGGCTAATACCTCTTGGCTCTGTAGTTGCCATTACCATCGCCACCCTGTTCCAGCGCAGACTCAACCTGGAGAAAGACTACGTACCCATGCACGGTGGACTATCGCTCTTCTATCAGAGCGTTGCTACAGTTTTTGCGGTTGCTCTCCCCGCCATTTTTCTGGAAAGACTGGAAGTTCAATGGAACCTGGCGTTCATCCTTTCTATGTCATGGCTGATTATGGCTGTGTCTCTTGGAGCCTATTCATTGATGTGGGTTTTGATTCATCGCATCGACGCAACGAGAGTGGCTGCGCTCTTTTATCTGGGTCCACCGGTAACCATGGTCATGGCCTGGATAGCTTTTGGTGATGAAGTGGAAGGTGTGGATCTAATAGGTTTGAGTCTGGTAATGGTGGGAGTAATTCTCACCTATATGAAATACCCATTACGCCGCCGGCCGACTGCGGATTGAAATTGGATACAGTCGATTGAGATCCGAATTTCAATGGACACAGAAAACGATGCCGGAAGCGAATACAGATATCCCGGAAGGGCCTCAGGCCGGCAGGGGCTGTTTTCCCAGGTCACGCAGATGTCTCCAGTGAGCCATAAATGCGGCCCTGACCGTTGGAAAGGAATGATACGATAAAGAAAACTCTTCGCAGGTTTGTTTTACAATCTTACTGAGAGCAGGGTAGTGAACATGGCAGACCCGACTGAACAAATGATGTTCTACTTGAAAGTTAAGTCCGCCCAGATACCAGCTGACTACAGGATTGTTGGGCGCGAAATCGGCAGTAGTGTTTACCTGGTGGCTGGCCCAGTCATCAGGCAGTTTGCCGGATTCTGCTTCCGCAGCCGGGAATTCAGTAGCGGGTGTGGTATGGGCAAGTTGAAACACCACAGCCAGCGTAATTCCCGTAACAATATGGATCGCAAGAAAACCCAGAAGAACATGTAGAACCGGGTGAAAGAATAGAGGAATGGCAATGGTATAGGTGAAATAGAATACCTTGGTAAGAAAAAAGAACAGTTTATCCCGAAGCAGAGTCTGGGGTAGCTTGTGGTTTCCAATTCTTCCGGTAATTAGCTTCTGGAAATCGTAAAATGTAAGCCAGGAAATAGTAAGCAGACTGTAAAGAGGAAATGCATACCATTGCTGGTATCTGTGCCAGGGTTTCCATTGCTGCTCTGGACTGAGTCTTAGCAGCCCTCCTGTATCCAGGTCATCGTCCAGATCGGCCACATTCGTGTAAGTGTGGTGCAAAACATTATGCTTGTGTTTCCATAGATGGCTACTCCCTCCGATTAGATCCAGGGTCCAGCCCATCAGTCGATTCACTATTTTTCTTTCACTGTAGCTACCGTGGTTGGCATCGTGCATGATGTTAAATCCAACCAGCACGAAACCCTGAGCCACAAAAAAAGCTGTG
>JBHIXQ010000333.1:0-3955 GCA_041984705.1 Leptonemataceae bacterium
AGAGAAGATTGCCCAGGAGTCTGCAGGCGCAGCCAAAGAAGGTAGCGCCGCCGTACGAAGAACCATCGAAGCAATGCAGCAAATTGCAGATAAGATCAATGTGGTTCAGGAAATCGCCTATCAGACGAATCTCCTTGCTCTCAATGCTGCCATTGAGGCAGCCAGAGCCGGAGAACACGGACAGGGATTTGCGGTGGTGGCCACAGAGGTGCGCAAACTTGCAGAAAGAAGCCGCGGTTCCGCTCAAGAGATTAGCGAAATCGCCGCGAACTCCGTGGACGTGGCTGAAAAAGCAGGTCAGCTCATCGAAGATATGCAGCCCAGCATCCAGAAAACGGCGGATCTGGTAGTAGAGATTTCAGCATCTTCCAGACAGCAAAAGGACGGGGCCGAGCAGATCAACACCGGTATTCAGCAGATGAGCCAGGTATCTCAACAAAGTGCATCGTCCGCCGAGGAACTGGCTGCTACCTCCGAGGAACTTTCGGGTCAGGCAGATTCTCTACTGGACAATCTCTCCTTTTTTAAGGTAGATGAGAGTAAGGAACGCAAACAGGGAGCGGGCCGGAGTGCAAGACAGGCCCAGGCCCCCTATGCCAGTGCACAGCCCAGAGTGGAAAGACCTCAGCCGGGTAAGGCACCTGCCTCCTACTCTACCGAGTCGGAAGGTTCCGCAAATCAAAGCGATTTCGAGAAGTTTTAGAACCATGGCTGAAGATAAACAAATACTATCGTTCAATTGCGCAGACCAGCTCTTTGGCCTTGAGATTTCCTATCTCCGCGAAATTATAGAGAACCAGAACCTGACTCAGATTCCACTGATGCCAGAACACATCCGTGGGGTACTGAACCTCCGCGGCAACGTGGTGCCGGTGATTGATCTGAAGGCCAGACTATGGGCCATTCCGACCAGGGTAAGCAAACTTAGCTGCATCCTGGTGGTGGAATTCCACGGAAGATCCACAGAAACCCTGGGTCTACTGGTAGATTCAGTAAACGAGGTGATCCGCGTCCCCGCCACAGATGTGGAACATACACCGGAACTGGGCGCACGAATCCGCACTGATTTTATGGATGGCATCGCCAAGGTAAACGATGAGTTTATCATCCTGCTCAAAGCCGATATGGTTCTGAATCTGGATGAGCTGGCCCAGGTTCATGAGACTCTGAAGCTCAAGGGTAAGGAGGTAGTGGAGGAACTGGCGCCTCTGGACGATACCCTCCCCGAATCCGCTGAAGCCATAGCGCAATCCGAAATTACCAGCTCTTCTGAGGCCGGCCAACCCTAGACAATATTGCCAGGTACTCACCTGCGAACGGGACCTGGCTTTTTACTCGACCTTTTGGCACGGGGCATTAGATTGTCCTCGTTCCTCCGCGGAATCCTTTGACTCGGGACCACTTCTCCCACCAATTAGCAGACCTTTCTGCGTCTGTTTCTCAACTTCACTGTGGCGGAACTTAACTCCATAGCAGGTAGGTACAATGAACCAGGGATTCAGAAAAGTTATTCACTCGGCCATGATCCTCAGTCTTTTTCTGGGCGTAACAGCGCTTAAGGCAGAAGAAGAAGCCCTCAAGAGATTGGAACCCATTCGCACAGATAGCCCAAGGGAAACCATGCAGTCGTTTATGGAAGCCATGAACGATTACAAATCAGGCAAGGATCAGGGCATCCTGGAGAAGGAATCCAGGATTCAAGATGCTATTCGCACACTGGACCTTTCTGAAATTCCCGCTGTTACGAGAGAAGAAAAGGGGCGTGAAGCGGCCATGCTTCTCAAGGAAGTTATAGACCGTGTCATTGTAATCGATTACGAAAAGATTCCTGCAGAGGGAGGCGAAGATCCGCTTCCCAATCGATGGAGACTGGCAGGCACCGAGATCATTATTCTGCAACAAAAAGAAGGTGAACGCTCCGGAGAATATCTGTTCAGCGCGGCCACCGTTGAACGTAGTCGCGAATTCTACGAGAAAGTAAAAGATCTTCCTTACCTGGAAGGCACCGGACAGGGAGCAGCCTACAAAGATCCATGGATGGATCAATACATTCCAGCCTGGGCACAGAAGGATGTTCTGGGCCTGTTTACCTGGCAGTGGATTGGCCTGGCCATTGTAATTTTGCTTGGATTGATTATTCGTACTCTCGTTAAGTTCTCTGTAGGCAAGCTTGTAATTCTTGTATCAAAGAGCGAAACAAAATGGGATGATAAGCTGATCGACGCTCTTCGCGGCCCCACAGGATTTGCCGTCGCTACACTGTTCTGGTATTTCTCTTTAAAGTATCTGAGATTCGACGGAGGAGTACTGACTTTCTTTAACGTAGTGATTCAGATTCTGTTTAGCGTTAATTTCATATGGCTGGCCTATCGACTTACTGGAGTGGCTACCGAGTACATGACTGCGCTGGCATCCAAGACCGAATCTACCCTGGATGATCAACTGGTGCCCCTGCTTTCCAGGACCTTGAAGATCTTTGTAGTGGTTGTTGGAGTACTGGTTACAATTCAGAATCTGGGCATAAACGTAATGTCGGTGCTGGCCGGTCTGGGGATTGGAGGTCTGGCCTTTGCTCTGGCAGCCAAAGATGCGGTGGCCAATTTTTTTGGTTCGTTAATGATTCTATTCGATAAACCCTTCCAGGCCGGGGAATGGATCAAGGTAGGTGAAGCAGAAGGAACCGTGGAAGAGATTGGATTTCGCTCCACACGCATCAGGACCTTTTACAATTCATTGATTTCCATTCCCAATGCAGAGCTAATGAATGCGAAGATCGACAACATGGGCCGACGGGAATACAGGCGGCTGCTTCTGAAGCTTGGGGTTACCTACGATACAGGTCCGGATAAGCTCGAGGGATTTCTGGAAGGCATTAAGAATATTATCAAGGCCAATCCTCACACCAGGAAGGATTACTATCATGTTGTTTTCCATGAATATGGTGCAGATAGCCTGATCATCATGGTATACGTATTTTTCAAGGTGCCTGATTGGTCCAGCGAGCTGGTTGAACGTCAGAACCTTATGCTGGAAATTTATCGGCTGGCCCAATCCATGGGTGTTGAATTCGCCTTTCCTACGCAAACCCTGCATGTGGAAACATTCCCGGAGAAAAAAGCCTACCGGGTTCCTCAGGAAAAGGCAGTGGCCGATATCAAAAACATTGCGGCGGAATATGGACCCGGTGGCTCCCGGGCAAAACCATCGGGCCAGGGTATCTTTGTTCCGCCCCATACAGAGTAATCATGCGTTCCCTTCGTGTAACAGTTAAGCCGAACTGCAAAACCGTAGGGATCGAGAAACCGTCCGAGGATCACTGGATTATAAAAGTACGCGAACCGGCCACGGAAGGCAAAGCCAACCGGGCCGTGATTCTGGCCGTGGCTCGTGGACTGGAAGTGCCCCCCTCCTCGGTGACCATTCACCGAGGAGAGAAAGGCAAAGAAAAGCAGCTTAGAATCATTTGATCCTGGCTCCGGGCATGGTCCTGATTTTTAAAATCAGGCCCGAAATGGAAGCAGCGCAGTTGAGGGTACGGAAAGGGAATCCGGCACGCTGCCCGATCTAAAACAATTGACAGTAAAGCGCTTCCTTCGCTTCCTCTTAGAAGCAGGAGAACTAAATGTCGATTAAAGATGCATCCCTACAATCCCTAAAGACGTCCGCCGGTGACGTAAAGATCCATAAATTAGATATTATAGAGAAAGAAGGCCTGGGAAAGCTGGATCAGCTTCCATTCAGTATTCGCATCCTGCTGGAGACCGCCATCAGGAACCTGGACGGCTACCGAGTAGAAGAAGAAGACATTAAGTCCGTGGCATCCTACGATGCACGCAAGCCATCATCCAAAGAGTTCCCTTACCTTCCCGGTCGCGTTGTACTCCAGGACTTTACCGGAGTACCCTGCGTTGTGGACCTGGCTGCACTGCGAAGCGCCATGGTGCGTATGAAAGGC